>JAJRBZ010000005.1 GCA_028679185.1 Methanoregula sp.
ACACATCCGTTTGTTAAAGTATAACTATATTTTATTAAAATTTGTATCAACATAAAAGATAATAAAGGCCTATACAAAAATGTATTTGTCAGTTTATCTACGGATGGCAGTTTCTTCCGTGATACTCTTCCCAGCATATGTGACGACAGATATTTCCTACAGCTTTGAATGCATCCTCAAGATCCGGAAAATTCGGAATCCCTGCATCCCGCAGAATGCGAAGAGGTGTTTTCATGGAATCGCCACCGATCATACACCCCACAGTCATTTTATGAGTGTTTTTTGAGAACCGTACCAACTCGTTTGCGACACGGATCGGATCAGATATTGCTGATGGTACGGCAATCACAAATGCGATATCCCAGGTATCCTGGTTTTTTATCATGATATCGAATGTGCGGGCAAACCGGTCAGCCGATGCATCCCCAACCATGTCAACCGGGTTGCGCCGGTTCCAGTCAGCCGGCAGGATTGTATCCAGTTCCGCAAGTATGGCGGGTGGGAAATCCACCAGTTCAATACCGTACTGTTCAGCATAATCAGATGACAATACCGCAAATCCCCCGGCATTACTGATTACAATGGCACGGATACCTTTGGGATAACCTTCAGATGAAAGAAGTTCGGCTGTATGAAATGCTTCACGCATGGATCGTACGGGTATTATTCCGGACTCCCAGAATGCTGCCATGTATACTTCAAAACTGCCCGCAAGAGATCCAGTATGGGAAGCTGCGGTCATCTGGCCGATCCGGGATGAACCTGACTTGATTGCGACAACGGGTTTTTTTGATGTGATCGTGCGGGCAATCTCCATGAAACGTTTTCCATTTCTGATTTCCTCGATGTACAGGATAATCGCACATGTATGGGGGTCATCTCCAACATACCACAGAAAATCCTCAAAGCTGAGATCCGCCTGGTTGCCAATACTGATTACTGCAGAAAATCCGATCTCTTCAGGCAGGCTCCAGTCCACAATAGTAGAGATGATGGCTCCGCTCTGTGAGATGAATGCAATATTTCCGGGTCTTGGAGATATCGGGTCAAATGTAGTATTGATGCCCTGGTGGGGCAGCATGAGACCCAGGCAGTTCGGGCCCATGATCCGTATATTATAGTGTCTTGCGATTGTGAGCACCTGCTGTTCAAGCTCCCCGCCTTCTTTTCCGGACTCACGGAAACCTGATGAAATGATAATGACCAGAGGAATGCCTTTTTCCCCGGCTTCTTTAACGATTTTTGGCACAATACGCGCCGGAACTACAACAACGGCAATATCGATATGATCAGGAATCGATGCAAGTTCAGGGTACACCGTGCGCCCGAGAATTTTTGAGTGTTTGGGATTTACCGGGTAGATTTTCCCGGGAAACGCAAGAAGGTTGCGCAGGACTGCATACCCGACTTTATTGGGTTCAGGTGTTGCTCCGATTATAGCAATAGACCTGGCTTTCAGGATCTCTGGCGCCAGAGGTGGTTGCTGCTCTACAGATAACTCATCAACGGTCTCTGTCATGAAGATCCGGGCGTCTACAACACATGCACCTTTTTCGTACAAAAAAACCGGATTGAGATCAAATTCCACAATATTGGGACTTTTGACAAAAAAGCGTGCAACCGTATCAATAAGGGATATAAGACCTTCCTTATCGCGTGCAGGTTCGTTACGAAATCCCCTGATAAGGGGAAATGCCCGCAATTCCCTGAGCATGGCACTGATATCCTCAGTAGTGACCGGAAGCACCCGTATAGAAATGTCCCGGATAAGTTCGACAAGCGTTCCCCCCATTCCGACTGTAATTACTTTTCCAAAGGTTGGATCAGTCCTTCCACCGACAAGAATCTCAAGTCCTTTTATTTTCTGCTGTTCGATAATAACACCGGAAATGACCGCAGATGGATCGAATGCTCTCACATGGTTCAGGATCGCATCAAATGCTTTTTCTGCTTCGGAAGAAGACTGGATGCCTGTGATAACACCACCCGCGTCGCTTTTGTGGATTATCTGGGGAGAGATGACCTTCATAACCAGAGGGTATCCTGCCTGGTCAGCAGCTTCTGCTACTTCCTGCCGGGTCCGGACTACAGAAAACTCTGGGACCGGTATTCCATGGTTTTTCAATAGTGCATATCCTTCCGGTTCTGAAAGCATCCTGCGAGTCATGACAATAATTCACGTTGAGATATAGCCGCCTTTGGGTTATGAGGTTTTTTAAAGTACCCGGAAAAAATCAAACCTGTTTATCCTTAAGCTATGATGTATTTTTGGTTTGGTACTGACAACTACAGGCTGTGTGTAGCACCAGAGCCGGCAATGCTTCTTCAAACGGAACATGTGGCAGCATTTGCCCAGGTTCATCGGGAATTATCGTATGAGGGTTAAATTTTTTTTCGCTCCATTACCATACGATGTGTTCCTCTGCAGGCACATCGCCATATCATGAAGAATGGGGATAATATTCCCGTCCCGTTCATACCGGTCGCGGATCAGCTCCGCAAGGCTTCCTCGCTCTATCCGGTTCGCAATGACAGGAAGATACAGTCGTTCTTCTGCGTTGGCATGTTTCCACGCCAGGTTAAACAGATCCACGAGTTCGGGTTTCACCTCAGCTGTGCCACCGTGCATTGCACGGTCAGTTACCTCCAGCAGGGATTGCTGATCCTGTGGGACAGGGAGAGTCGGGCAACGCAGCAGCGACCGGACGAATGCGCAGACAGCCATATCTGAATGAATGCATTCCTGTTCATCAAGCGCTTTAATTTCAAGGCAGTTCCGGGAAAAACGTATAATAAGACCGCTTGAGTTTACCCACTCTTCGCAAAGAATGGCAGCACCCCGCAACCGCAGTTCAGAAAATACGTCATCCTGGATTGCCCGGTACTCTTCTATAGTCCGGATTTTTTCAGGTATAATCCGGTTACAGATAAGGGGGATCTCTTTCTGGTTCTCACGGTAAAAGGCAAGGCGATTGTCTGCAATTCCCGTAAGATCCCCTTCTACCATGGGAGATGAAGCGGTAACCGCAATAAGAAAGGGAAGCAGGGACCGGATCCTGTTATAATGAGTGAGTAGTTCCTTATCCTTAGAATAGGAGAGATTTATCTGCAAAGCCTGGATATTGAGCCAGCCATGCTGGTGGATATTGAAAATCCGGTCATATTCTTCGTAAAATTCTTTTTCATCATGGTCCCAGACAGCAGTCTGACCGAGCGTGAGCGTAGGGTGCATGCCGAGTCCGAGAAGCCGGTATTTATCCCGGAAAATATGGTAAAATTTCCGTACTCCGTTAAAAAGGTGTCCTTCAAGAGATACCAGATTATCTGAAGGAGTACGTGGGATAATCTCAATCACTGTTTTCTGCAGTTCCTTGCTGAGTTTTGTGTCCCCGAAAAGTATCTCTGACGCAAAGCGCCCGCAGATTGTTTTTATAATCTGGTCAGAGATCGGCAGCGCGTTGAACCTGTTGTCATTGATGGAATATTCATGCTCGGTACCGATTGTCATGTCAGGCTGATAATTCCTTTTTTATTTCTGCCACCTTTTCTGTTTCGGGCTCTTCCATACGGCAGATCGCATCAATCTCATCCTGCGTAAGATTACTGACAAGATGGGTTATGCTTTTTACTGCAAGCTGGTATTGCTGTTGGAATGCTTCAGGCGTTTCTTTAAGCAGGTCTACTACAGGACAGATGCCGGCATGTTTCATGTAGATCTCAATTATTTCTCCTTTTACGTCAAATGTAAAGGGCCCGGCCCGGCAGGTTTCAGGTTTGACTGAATGAATACTGCACCTGCCATGTTCAAAAAGTATGCACATGCCATTTTCTTGTACTTTCAGGCGTTTGTATCCGACATCCTCAACCATGTCAGGAGTAAGACCGGCGGCCATCAGCCTCTGGCAACAGGATCGGGAAAGGGGGGGGTGGGCATCAGTACAGCATTGACCCCCGCATCGCATACAAATATCTTCAGCTTGCAAAAGCCAGTCTTCTGTCAAAAAATCACTTCGTAAAAAGGTGGGTGACAATCTGTTCGAAAATTCGGGGGTAACAGTCATCCTCCCCACTCTCAATGGAAGGATTGTCATTCACCTCAATCACATATGCGTCCCCATTATTATTTTTAATATCAACTCCGTACAGGCCACTGCCGATGGCGTCCGCTGCAGCAATCCCGAGCCGGATAACATGAGGGGGAACCTTATCCGGTGAGACGCTTTCAACCCCGCAGTAAACAATGTGACCATTCACTGATGCCTGGATTTTAAATGTATCAGAAGGAATCGTGTACTTGCAGGCGTAGAGCAGTTTACCGTCAAGCACTCCGACCCGCCAGTCATATTTGCTTTCGATATACTGTTGCACAACAATCCAGTCCGAGAGCTTGATAAAACGGCGGGCAACCCGGAAAAATCCTGTGATGTCATGTACTTTTTCGACGCGAAGGGAGAATGAAGTTGAAGGTTCTTTTATTATGAGAGGTGAACCAAGTTCGTTGAAAAGGTTCGTCACGTTCTCGATGGTCAGATCATTTTTTGATAAAAAGACCGTCACTGGTACAGAAATCCTGTTTTTTATCAGGTGCGAATACATATTCACCTTATCTGAGCATATCTGGATAGACCGGGGATCATCGATGACAGGAATGCCATGCATACTTGCCATCCTTGCTGCAACATAGGTAACATTCATCGGATCGGTACGGGCGCGTATAAAAAGGGCATCCATTCCGGGTATCTTATTAATGTCTACCGGAAATATGAAATCCACATCATGCCCCATTCCTTCAGCCACATCACGACACCGGATCAGTGCATTCAGCTGCTCGGAATTTGAGAGTGTCTTCCTGTCTACAAAGATACCAAGCCGGGTCATAGGAATTCCTGATGCGAAAGATATGCAGCGAGCAGTGTTCGCTCCTCACCTAAAAGCTGGGAGTACTTCACAGGAGCTAATGATGAGAGACGGTACTGTTCACCGGTTTTTACAAAAACCATGGTCACAAGAGGAATGGAAAAGTGGCTGTATACCTTCTCTGCCAAAAGAGAAACCGCATTACACTGCCGTGCAGTTTTACCAAAGATCCCGATACACGAATGAACTGTTGCTCCATTATCAAGTGTCTGGTAGCAGAAGGGATACTTGCCGATGTTTGTAATATGTTTGATCGCATCTTTTGCTTCATCATTATCCCTGACAATACAGAAATCAGAGGCTGTTGCAAAGTAATTCAGTCCATAAATAATTGCCGGAAGCGGGGTGTACCCCTGTGATATTCCCCATGTACATACGGGGATACCGGCCAGTTTTGCCCTCTCAAGACAAATCGGAACCACATACGCGTCAAGAACTGCGCTGCTGGACGGCCTGACAGGTTTTCCCTCCATTTCATAGCGCAGAATGGAATAATATGTCTCGGTCTTGAACGCGTAATTCTCGCTGATGATATGGAACATGTCACCACGCCTTATAATGAAAAGCGAGTCTTTTATCATGTTCGGATCTCGTTTTCCATTCGCTTTTACCGCTGTTTTTCGGAAATACGGACCATCGAATGGTATTCCCGATTCTTTTACAATAGCATCTGAAGTAAGAAGCGGAGCAGGAGGAAATGCTTCAGGAGATTCCTTGTGAGGTGGTGAATCGATCTCTTTTGTATTCATCCGGAAATCAGCTCGAAATAATCCCTGTTTCCCAAAATAAGAGTTAATAACTGCTGTTTTTCAACGCATGCCGAAGATATGAGATAAGGGCAGGAGTTTAATGGGAAATCTGCATGGCCTTTTGCCGGAATGCCCCTTTGGGCTGCCAGCAGGGATCCAGGAGAGGAAAAGTACCACCTATGGTCTTCTTCAACATTGTCATCGCTTGTGTGACACTCGTTCATACCGGACACAAATCCAACAACAAGAGTGGATTATCTTTGATAGCTATATGTGTCGATCTTTAAAGATTTTTGCAACTAAGACAAAATCACCGGTATTCATATCCTGCCTGCCTGTCTCCTGTTTTTATACGAGTCCCATCCAAAAGATCCATGGAAAAAATATCATCGGCCGGGTTCATCTTTCACTGCCAGGCAGAACATTAATATTCCACTATCACCATCAGTAATAACAATGCATATTCCAACGCCTGAAGAACTTCGTGCCCGCCGTGAAGTGCTTGGTATGAAACAGACAGAACTTGCAAAGCGCGCCGGCATCAGCCAGTCCATGGTCGCACGGATTGAAGCAGGTAACGTGGATCCCCGGGTCAGTACATTATCAAAAATAATTGTGGTGCTCAACAGGGCCGAGCCCAAGAAAATCCGGGCAGCACAGATAATGCATACACCTGTTCTGTCCGTTCAGCCTCAGGATGCAGTTTCCCTTGCGGTTGAGATTTTTGAAAAAAATAACATTTCGCAACTTCCGGTAATCGAACGGGGAGTGCCGGTTGGTTGCATTTCTGAAACGGTGATTGTCAAAGCAATTGAACAGCAGCGACTTCATAAAACACACCTTTTTTTTGTCCGGGACTTTATGGAGCCCGGATTTCCCACTGTTCCTCCGGACATGGATGTGGAAACAGTGATAAATATCCTGCAGCAGAACCACGCGGTACTCGTTGTTGACGGCAGGTCAGTTATTGGCGTAATCACAAAGCATGACCTGATCTCGTTGATAGTATAATCCATAGAGGATTACACTTTCCCGTGGATCATTCCCTTTAATGAACCGCTGGGCATGGACATTTTAACTATGCTGTGTGAATTTTTTTTTTTTTGTAATTCAAAAAGGTACAGCATTAAAAAAGTCTAAAAAATAATTCTTTGGTTATAGTTTTGAAACCAGATCACGGAGCACCGCTGCAGGCTCTTGCGCTTTTACAACACTGGACGCGAGCAGCACACCATTTGTTCCAAGATCGACAGCTATCCTGACGCATTCCCCGGATTGGATACCAGCGCCTGTCAGTACTTTTACCTTCGGATTTATCGCATGCACGGCTGCAACAGATCGCCGGATAATGTCCGGGTTGGCTTTTGATACCGATACACCGCTCCCAATCAGTTCCGGAGGTTCAATCGCAACATATTCCGGTGCAAGTGCTGCTGCACCCGCACTCGTGGCTTCATTGTTCGAGCAGATAACCGAAATAAGCTTGTGTGCCTGCAAAGCCCTGACTGATGATTCGATATCGGCTAGAGTAAGGCGCCTCTCTGAATGGTTGACAAGCGATCCGGCAGCTCCTGCCATTTTGATCGCATCAGCAGTAATATGCCCCGTATGAGCACCTGGTTCAAAACCATCAACATGCTGTGCGTACACGGGAATTGCGAAGTGGTGACAGAGCGGGTGAAGATCGAAATATGACGGCGCGATCCCGATGGTCACTCCGCTTTCCTGTGCTATGAGTTGTGCTGCATTCGCGATCATATGGGCGCGGTTACCCATCCCTTCTTTGAAGGTTTTTGCATTTATCAGAATCAGTGGTGAAGGCATAGTAATTCCTCATTCGTACTCTCACTAAAAGTCTTTGATACACCTTTTCAGGTTCAATTATGATGAATATTTGGTCATGATGCAAAGCAGACATCAACCGTTATTCTTTCAGGCCGCGGATGTAGTGCCCGGAAGTAATCCCTCCAATAGCACGGAGTTTTACTGCATCTTTCAAGGCTGAAAACCGCTGATCATTGGTTTTGATGCCGTTTTTTACCAGGGTTATTGCGTCTTTGTAGATACAGGTCATGTCACTGGCATAGAGACCCGTCCTTCCGCGGGCATCGATTATGACTTCGCTAACCCCAATCTGCATGAGTGACGGAAGATGATTGATAAGGCATATCTCTGAGGAGTTGTAAATATGCGACCGGCATTCACCATCAATGCGAACCGGAAAAATATGCCCGGTTGTGTCCCTGATGCCAAAGAACCGGCAATTATCCGGATCACCATTTTTCCTGTTACCATCGAACCATGGCTGAAGAACACAGTCCTCAGAAACCATCGCCTCGCTGTTTCCCTGACCGATAATAGCAAATAATGTTGAACATCCCTGCGATCGCGCGGTACGGATCAGCAGTCCGATTTCATCATGCGATAGTTCAGGTGAGAGGGTAAGAGACACAAAAAGGGAGAAGAGGTGACAGACTGCTTCATGATTGAAAATATTGAGCCCAATGGATCCGAACAGTGCAGCTTTGGGATGAATACGCAAAAGAGCATGGGCAGAGCCGTAATTTTCCACCATAAATCCGGCAATGTCCAGATCCCCCTTAGCCAAAACCGGAAGGATTCCCTCCAGGTAATTGTTTCTCGTGATTCGGGGAAATTTAAGAATAAACCTGATCCCGGCCTCACGGCACATGGCTGATGCAGCAATAATCTGCGATTCTACTGATGGAAAACCGGAAATTATCCTGCATTTTCTGTCGCTTGAAGTGAACACTGGTTCGAAATAGATTGAATCGCACCCTCCCTGCACGGCTCCCTGCACACCCTCAGGTGAATCCGCATATACCCCCAGCACCGGCACAGACGAGGCAACACTACTCCCGGTACCAGGACAACAGGGAACACCATGTGATTTCAGCTTGTTCCATCGCTGTAGTGACTGTTCGACGCTTTTTTGGGGGGGACGGGAACGGGCAACCATCATCTCTTCTGCCAGTCCGAGAAATTCCCGGCGCATACGGTTCAGCCTGGCAATCGGGATAAACAACCCTCCGTCATACGCAAGGGTAAAATTCCTGATAGTAAAGGGCGTGTCCCCGGTCTTTTTCAGATGCAGTTCAATCTGCTCATGGGTAAGCGGGCGTGATCGCGCTGGCACCAGGTTAATATCAGGATGATAGGTAAACCGGATTTCTCCGCAGATCCTTGAATGTACCAGAACATCGAGCTTCGGTTTTCCCTCAGAATCAATCCTGACATGAACATCTACCGGAACAGGATGACGTAACCCGGGCGCCGGATGAGCAATAATCTGCCGTGCCCGTATCTCAAATGCTGCAGAGGATGTGATAAAGACCATCGTGCCGGGTTCAACCGGGTGGGGAACCTTGATTGCAATTTCCCCGTCTTTTTGCACAGGAACTGCATTGAGGGAAAAACCAAACCCGTGACGGGGATTTTTGGGATGGGTGAAGAGGAGTCCGTCTCCGGCACAGGGAATTTGTTTTTTTCTGGAACTGATCCTTGCTGTCTTTGATTTTTCATCATACCGGTTCACAACTCCGATACAAGTACCACGGTGGTCTGGTGCATCCCTTCCCATCAGGTCGGTCCCACGTTTTCCAAAGAGATAACCGGCTGTCAGACCGCGGTTGAATGCCAGACAGAGATCCTGTAATGACTCAGGTGACTTATAGGGCCTTCCTGCTGCAATTGCATCAAGAGATTTCCGGTATGTACTGACAACAATTGAGACGTATTCCGGCGATTTCATGCGACCTTCAATTTTCAGAGAAACTACAGGGGAGTTGACAAGCTTTGGGAGGTTTTCATAGGTGCAGAGGTCTTTTGGGGATAACAGATAATGCTCCGCTGAAAGAAGCTCAGAAATTCCTGTTGGTCTGCCATAATCATCACTATCTGCGGTTATCATCGTGTAGGGTTTACGGCATGGTTGCGCGCACATGCCGCGGTTCCCGCTTCTTCCCCCGATAACTGATGAAAGCAGGCACTGGCCTGAATAGCAATAGCAGAGTGCACCATGAGCAAATACTTCAAGACCAATACCGGATTCACCGGTTTCTTGTGCAATTCTGGTTATTTCTTCAAGCGTCAGCTCACGGGCAAGGACAACCCGGCTAAAGCCCTGTTCTGCCGCCCATCTGACACCATCCGTGTTATGGATAGTCAGCTGGGTTGACGCATGAAGAGGCAATAATGGTACAATTTCGCGGGCAAGTGCAGCAATCCCGGTATCCTGCACGAGAACTGCGTCAACACCGACAGACCAGAGCCAGATGAGATATTCTGCAATGCCTTCCAGTTCCGTATCATGGATAAGCGTGTTTATCGTTACATAGACCCTGACATCCCTGCAATGAGCATATCGTACTGCCTCACTAATCTCAGTATCAGTAAAATTCGGGGCATATTTCCGGGCACCAAATTTCTTCCCGCTCAAATAAACTGCATCGGCGCCTGCAGCTACCGCTGCCCGGAACGCTTCAGGTGACCCGGCTGGCGCAAGAAGTTCAGGGAGATCGTTTTTTTCCAGGATTTGAGAAGATGGCCGCATACCCCGCTCTCAACTATACAGGATCAATGGTGAAAAATCCCATGGTCGCAAGAATCGTTACTATGGAGATGGTGATATATCCTGCCATTATCAATAGTATTGACCTGTCCCGTGGCCACCCCAGCACCCATGAAACCGGAGGGCAGATATAAAATCCCAGGGTGATTACGCAGGGCACCAGGCCATATATCCCGTACTTTTTCAGGAACGTTGAACGTCCTGCCCGTTCTTCTGAATTTTTTAAGAACCGTGATACTTTTTCCGAATGCTCGCCCAGTAAGTAAAAAATATCGAACAGGGTAAGGGTCACACCCAGCGCAACACAGGCTAGGACGTAAAGAACGTAAAGAGGGGGCAGGCCAAGACCAATACCAAGCGCGGCTGCACCATATTCGATGATAAAGGTACCGGTGATAAGAGCGAGGGAGGACGCGATCGGGATATCAAAGATGAATGCAGGGACGAGGGGCAGCATAAAAGCAAGGATGAGCCCTCTCGTAATCGTGAAGGACACGTACCTCAGAAAATGGGGGATAGTGCTACTCTCCATATCCGTACTAGGATGAGGGTTGAAAAAGGATAAACAGCTATCTTCCGGTAAAATAGCGTGGGTACGTGATCGTAACCGGACTGTTATTGTCGGTTCCTTATTGGATTATGCTTGAAGAGGGTGCATCTTTTTTATCCTGCACACCAACAGATTGTGCACATGAAGATCGTCGCAGCACTCACGGATCCGGTTGACGCAGCCCGTGCGGAGGAACAGGGCGCTGACATTGTCGAACTCCGGTTTGATCTGATGACGGGTGATCCGGCGACAATTGCAAAAACGTGCAAAGAAAGCTGCTCATTACCCGTTATCGCTACAATCCGTTCTGCAGCGGAAGGCGGGCAGTTTTTTGGTGATGCTGAAGAATGGTTTGACAGGCTCCGGCTTGTAATACCGCTTGTTGATTTTGTTGATATTGAGCAACGGTTTGCTTTTTATGCACCGCGTGTGAAGGAAACAGGAAAGATAATTATCGCCTCGCATCATGCAGGTCTGATGATACCGCTTCCTGAGCTGTTTATGATTGAGCGTGATCTCAGGACGTATGGAGATATCGTAAAAATCATCGTCACTCCAGGTAATGAAGATGACATAATCGAACTGATCGCGTTCACCCATGCAATAAAAAAACCTCTCTGCACCGGTGTGATGGGAGCACAGTTCAGATATGCCCGTGCGATCCTTCCCTTCTTCGGTTCACACCTTATCTACTGTAGTTCCGGTAGTCCGACTGCTGCCGGGCAGTATTCTGTTGTAGAGTATATCCGGCTTATGAAATTATTGAATGGGGATAATGATTCCTGAGTCCTGCCCGGTTATTTCTGGTTTTTCACCGGAATGTATATAATCTTACAGGTAAAGACGGCGGATAGAGTACTCTGGCACCACCAATGACAGGAGTGTATTACCGGCCGGAAGGACATGCATGATCGTTTTAAAATCATCGAAGCCTGACTGTCGCATGGTCAGCTGGGTATCCTCAGAATGGCTGGAAGACCACCTGGAGGATCCTTATCTCCTGATTGTGGATTGCCGTCAGGATAGCCACTCCTATATCCACGACCATATCCCCGGCTCCATTCACCTGCATGAAGGACTGCTGCGGATGCATGTCGGAAAATTTCCTGTCCGCTGGATTTCACCAGAAGCAGCGCAGATCCTGTTGTCCACCATTGGTGTTGAGCAGGACCGCCCGGTTGTGGTCTATTCCGAAAACATACACCACACACCCTCGTCGCATCATGGTAATGACGGTATCGAACAAACTCTGGTTGCTTATTCCCTTGCCCGGTTCGGGTGCCGGAACGTGATGATTCTTGATGGCGGTTATTTTAAATGGAAATCAGAAAACCGTCCGGTTGTATATGATTCCGGAGTCTCATGCCCTTCAGCATTTACCGTGGATGTGCAGATCGATTTCCTGATAGGGTATGACGAATGTACCAGGCTGAAAGATGCCCCTGATGTCGTCCTGCTGGATGCCCGGCCATCATCACTGTATGAAGGCCAGGGGCCATGGGCAAAACCCGGTCATATTCCCGGTGCCATCAGTCTGCCGGCAGGTCTGTTGATGCATGCAGATAATTCCACGCTGTTAAAACCGGAAGAGGAGATTCGCAGAATTCTGTTCTCGCGTGGAATCACCCCGGAAAAAACGGTTATCTGTTCCTGTGGGACGGGAAGGCTGGCAACTGCGGTCTTCCTCGTACTCAAATACTATCTTGGTTATCCGGATGTTCTCATGTATGAAGCAGGCTTCACCGAATGGTCATCAATTCCGGATAATCCTGTTGTGACCGGGAAATATCCGAAATAACCGGATATTCCCAATTACGTATGATACTTTGTCTGCTCCAGCATGCAGTCCACGAGCACCAGAGCAAGCATTGCTTCGGCAACCGGCACTATGCGGGGGACAATGCAGGGGTCGTGTCTTCCCTTAACCGAGATCTCAACTATGTTCCCGTATATGTCCCGGGTCTGCTGGGCTTTTGCGATTGACGGTGTGGGTTTGACCGCTATCCGGACGATAATATCCTGACCAGAGGAGATGCCTCCCAGGATACCACCGGCATGGTTGCTCACAAAACCATCTTTTGTCATCTGGTCGTTATTGTCGCTCCCGAACATTCCGGCCACGGCAAACCCATCGCCAATTTCGACCCCCTTGACTGCACCGATGCCCATCATGGCACCGGCGATGAGCGCATCCATCTTTCCAAAAACGGGATCGCCAAGACCGGCCGGGCACCCGCGGGCAGTTATTTCAACGATGCCCCCCACTGAATCGTCCGCACCTTTTGCCAGAAGTATTTCCCGCTGTATTTGGTCAGTGTCTGTTTTACCATGCACTGCGAGGATTTTTCCTGTTACAGAGATGCCATATGCTGACAGGTACTTTACAGCAACAGCACCGGCAGCAACCCGGCCAATGGTCTCGCGCCCGGAACTCCTCCCCCCGCCGCGGTGATCCCGGACACCGTATTTTTCCAGGTACGTGAAATCCGCATGGCCTGGCCGGAATTTTTCACGGAGTTCCTCGTAATCCTTTGGCAGCTGATCCTGATTGCGTACGAGCAGCGCAACCGGTGCGCCTGTTGTCCTGCCTTCAAAAATCCCGGAGAGTATCTCTACCCTGTCCTGCTCCTGCCGTGGTGATGTGAGCGGTGATGTTCCCGGGCGCCGCCGATCGAGGAATGGTTGTATGTCCTGTTCGTCCAGTTCTAAGCCCGGGGGGCAGCCATCGATGACAACACCGATACCAGTTCCGTGGCTCTCGCCAAAGCTTGTAATACGGAAATTTCTGCCAAATGAATTCATTGGACCAGCTCCCGCACCTTTTCAGCAGGGACATCAATCCCAAAGAACAGGTAGAACTGCTCGCGTGCCTGTTCAATGAACATTTCAAGACCAGTAATAGTAGGACAACCCTTTGCACGTGCAGCCTCAATCAGGGGGGTCAACGGCGGCGTATATACAAGATCAAATACAGTCATATCCTTTTGCAGCTGATCCTCCCTTAACGGGTTGCGGGTATCAGGCTGCATGCCAAGGGGCGTGGCATTAACAACAAGATCCGGTTTAATCCGGTCAAATTCATCCCAGGTTGCCGATTTGCATCCGAACCGTTCAGCAAGGATTTTTGCATTTTCCAGAGTCCGGTTCAGAATAGTCACATCCATATCAAGATCGGTAAGTGCATACGCGGCACCTGCTGCAACACCACCTGCTCCAAGAAGTACGGCCTTTGCCCCTTTCATGGAAACAAGAGGTTTACGTACCCCCAGCCAGTCGGTGTTGTACCCGATCGCGGTTCCGCATGCAAACACTACGGTATTTACCGCGCCAATTTTCTGTGCACCGTGTTCATCAATCTCATCGAGATATTCAATCACATCCTTTTTGAACGGGATCGTAACCGAAAGTCCTTTTGCATCGATTCCCCGTGCAATATTCATGATTTCGTCAAGCTCGGGGTCCTCAAACCAGGTATAATGAAAATTCAGCTGGTAATATTCAAAGAGCGCATTAAAGAGATTCGGGCTCCTGCTGTGAGCACACGGGAAACCGGCAACCCCCATGATCCGGGTTTTAGGGTCACGTTCAGGACCTGTAAGGATTTCTGTTAGTTTTATCAAAGGGACTGGAGGCAGACGTCCGGATTTAAAAAATGCTATCGCGGTATTCCGCTGAACCTGGCCGGAACTGCCGTTATTTAAGAGCTCAATGATCTTTTCACCGGCAATAACTGCTGAAGTCTCTGTCGTATCGAAACAGAAATCTGATGAGGCATAATAATTCTGCCGGCGTCGATCCATCATTTCAGCTATTTCTTTATGCAGGGGAAGACCGGTAAGGGGTGGACGGGGTTTTTTTAATAATCGTTCTTCGATGGTATCAATATCCGCTACCAGAAGTATCACAGTACTATTCCGGCGGAGATATTCCATGTTCTTGGGATTGCATACTACACCACCACCAGTACTTACAATCACATCTTTTTGGGGGAGTGATGCCATAACCTCACGTTCGATACTCCGGAACCGCTCTTCCCCCTCATAATGGAAGATATCCGGTATCGACCGTCCGGTCTTTTTCTCAATCAGTTCATCAGTATCGATGAAAGCCGCATTCAGCCGCGAGGACAGGACTTTCCCAATTTCAGTTTTCCCGGTCCCGCGAAAACCGGTTAATACAATCCTTTTCATTTCATTACTCCTGCCAATGAATCCCAGAATCCCGGAAACGATTTACTCACGCACTCGGCATTCGTGATTGTAACTCCTCCAATCCCAAGACCCAGCACTGCAAAACTCATGGCTGTCCGGTGGTCATCAGCCGGATTGATACTGCCCCCGTGAAGAGGTGACGGGAAGATTGTGATCTGATCGTCCCTGACCTGTATCACACCTCCCAGAGCCCGCAATCGTTCTGCCGTACCTGAAATACGGTCGCTTTCCTTAAACTTTAAATGACTGATACCTGTGATAGTTGTAGGTTTTTTTGCCATTGCGGCCACCATGCAGAGGGTCTGGACTGTATCCGGGGAGGAAGACATGTCAAATGTGATGCCCTGAAGGGATCCTGATCTCTCTACAGTCACCGCATTTCTGGAATATTTTACTATGCATCCCATTAACCTGAGCGCTTCAAGAAACCTGCGATCACCCTGAACGGACTGCGGTACGAGATTATGTACCGTTACCCTGCCCCCGCAGATTGCAGCTATGGCAAAAAAATACGAGGATGACGAAAAATCCCCTTCGACCCGGTACATCCTTCCTGTATAGTGTCGGAGATTGCTCACATAAAACCTTGAATGGTCATCCTGTTTTACAGTTGCACCAAATGCTCTCATGACATCAAGGGTAATATCGATATACGACTGTGATGCGGGCGGTGACGGGATAATCACCTCAACTTCTTTTTCTGCATAGGGGGATGCAATAAGAACCGACGAAATAAACTGGCTGCTCATCGTTCCGTCAATCGTAACGCTGCCCCCTTTGAGATGGCCGCTGACTTTCAGAGGCGGGTACCCGGCATTTTTCAGGTACTCCGGCAATCCCCCAAGGTGATACAGAGCTTGTGCAAGTGGACCGACGGGGCGTTCTTGCATCCGGGCACTGCCGGTGAGGATTACAGGGTACCGGCAGAGGAGGGCCAGCGATGCAAGCAGGCGCAGGCTTGTTCCTGAGTTGCCGAGATCAAGAATTGTCAAATCTGGATTGGAAAATGCTCCGCTGCATCCATCGACAGTAATACGGTCCGGCTTTTCTGTTATCGTTGCTCCCAAAATTCTTAGGGCGTTTATGGTGAGCTGAGTGTCCTGAGCATAGAGTGGCTGCTCGATGATAGTTAATCCAGTCCCAAGCGCCCCGATGATGAGGGCCCGGTGGGTATAACTCTTTGACGGGGGAGCAGTGATATCCATATCCACCGTCCCGGCTCGTGGCGGGATAATATTCATACAATTACTCCTATGTTGCGGTAGCAGCCCAGTTCTTTTACCGTAGTGATTGACTTTAGCTCGTCAAGAGCCTGAAAAGTATCCGGAGACCAGGCATAATCTAGGAAAAATACATAATTTCCCATACCTCTTTTTGACGGGCGGGATTCAATCCTGGTGAGATTAATCGTGCGTCTGGCAAAAACCGCCAGTAAATCATGAAGGAGACCTGCACGGTCTGTACTGGGGTCAATAACAATACTGCATTTTTGTGCCCCGTCGGTATGCGACTGCTTGCGGGAGATGCGTATAAAACGGGTCGTATTGGAAGGATTATTCTCAATGTTAGCAACAATAACGGGTATTTTGTAAAGTGATGCAGCTGATGCAGAGAGTATTGCTCCCGCATTGGGGGTTTTTCTTGCTTCAAGAGCGCTGGATGCGTTGCTGCTGGTATGGATTATTGGACCTTCCCATTTGTCCAGGTACTCGCTGCATTGTTCATGAGTCTGGGGGTGAGCATAGACTACCCTCATCCGGGAAAGTGGAACCTGAGATGCGAGATGATGGTGGATTGGCATGTACATCTCAGCGGTAATAAAAAGGGGATACCGCAATAATCCGTCAAGGGTTTCACCTACACCCCCGGCTTCTGAGTTCTCCAGGGGCACTATCCCTACCCCTTCACCGTTGGCAACAGCAGAAAAGATGGAGTGGATCGTAGAGGCCAGGTGAATGGATTTACATCCCATCTTCAGGGCAAGTTCATGCGAGAATGTTCCTTCCGGTCCCAGCGTGATGGTTGTCATCGGTTCACCATATATTCGATAAGTGCATCAGTGGTTCGCATTCCTTCATCACAATAGGCACCAAAATGCCGGCTGTTTGTCTCGAAAAATTCCCGAAATAACGCGGGATCCTTTGAACCTACAATTCTGCAGAGATCTCCTGCTGATGATGTGCACACGGAAAGCACTTCAGACACAAAGGGGTTCTGCTGAAGAATGCCAGCATAGAGAGTCGAATCCTGCGACAATAATCTTCCAACCAGTGAAAGTTCGATCTGGTAAACCGGGCTGGTAAAAGCGCGTGTTGTTTCTATATCGATACCAAGCCGCCGTACTGAATCTGCCATGCAGAGCGTCACAAAATGGGTGAGTCCCTGCACAACCGCCATCATCCGGTCGTGCTGTTCGGGAGTGGCAATGGTACACTGTGCCCCTTCGCTGCAAAAGAGAGCGAGAAGAGACTGGACTGTGTTATCATCAGCCCGTGCCGGACAGACAATAATAGTCTGGTGACGGAGCGATTGAACCGTTGGCCCGAATAACGGGTGCAACCCGATCACGCGGGCCTTTGATTTCAGCATGGCTGCTACCGGCTCTGTTTTAAGCGAGGTGAAATCGCAGAGGATCTGGTCTTTTTTAAGAACCGGTGATATTTCTTCAATTACCCGGACAGTATCGTGGATAGGTACTGATACGATGACAAGATCGCATTGTTCTGCAAGGTCGCTGTTCGTCAACGGGGTTGATCGCCCTGATACCAGCACATCATACCCTGCGCGCTCAAAAACCGGGGCAAAAAGCCGGCCCATTTTTCCGGTTCCCCCGATAATACCAGCTTTCATGTACTCACTTCTCACGGATGGTCTCTTTGACTGCCATGCCAAAATGCCTGCCGCCTTCAAGCGTGCATCCCATGATGGTGTCGCCCTTCTGGAGGTTTACCACAGAGATGGCTTTCCCGTCCTCTCCGACAAGCCGGATAGTCTCCGCGTTCTGGAGGATGAGGCTGACCTTTGCCTTTCCGGCTTCAGCCTCAACCAGCAGCAGGGGCCGGCGCTCGATCTTGGTCCTGCCGATAATGGCGGTATGGGCTGTACCCTTCCCATCGGAGACCAGCACCTGGCCGCCGATGGCAAGGTCCGACAGGTACGCGGTCTTCCCATCCGGCAGGAGGATGTAGGCATGGACTGCCCCGGCATTCACCCGGAACGGGCGGGGTGCCACGTACGGGTTCTCCAGC
>JAJRBZ010000057.1 GCA_028679185.1 Methanoregula sp.
GTCATAATGTTGAAGGAATCGATGTCCATAAGAACACAATAATGGCAGATTCTGTAACCTCAAATTTTGCCCGCGAAGGCTCAAACCCCCAGGTTGATAAATGGCCGCAGGTCGAAACCCCTACTCCATTGCATGAACGTAGAAACTATCCTGGTTTCGGAAGTGAGATGTTTTCAAAAAAGGGGAAAACCCGTTTGACTGAGAGAGGGGAAAAATAAACCAGAATTCTCAACTCTTTCTCATAGTATTATTTTCGGAGAAGTACAGATTCATGCAGTATTACAGATGTATATCCACAAGAAAGTCGTTTTCTGTGTTCGAGGATAATTGAGTTAATAGTTATATCGCATGCGATATAAAAATGAACTGAAAATTAATTTTCTTATTTTTTAGTGCGTTAAGCATGGCAGGTTTGAGATTGCTCTTGACTAAACTTACGTTTTTTCCCTAAGATCACACAAAAAGACGCATGTAACATAAAAAATAATGTGGGGTGAACTGATGAGAATGAAAAAACGATTTCTGACTATCTCTGCCCTCACGTGTCTCCTGGTTGTGGGATGTTCGGGCGGAGCGCAAAATGGCCAGGGCACTGCACGACTTAGCCAAGATGAGGTCATCACCATTGCCAAAGCAAAGGCAGTACAGGAAGGATTCGATCTCTCAAAATATGACTTGAAAGGATGTCATTACGAGTTCACGCGTAAAGACCACACTTGGACAGCCTTTTTTGAACTCAAGCCACCCACACCACCTGGGGGGCACTTTCTGGTGTGGGTTGATGATCAAACAAGGAAAACAACATTGATGCAAGGAGAATGAACACCCAACAACCAACTCCACGTGACGTCGCGGAAACCGCGCCGCGTGTGAGTTGACACGTTACGAATATTTCAACTGCAATTCGTCATTTTTCATCTATTGTTGGTTTCGCGACATTGTAGGTGTTACACTCACGTGATTAAAATTATCCGCTGTATACATTAGACGAATAACTAAACGGAGTTTATGAGCGTGGGGAAGGGTGTGCAAAATGGATCAGTATTGGGACGGAGAATTGCTAATAGAGTAAATATTTCGAGCGTACTTCGAGAAACTCTTTTAATGAATCCTGCCATTTCCGAACGATAATATCGGGTTCCTCGCCGTTTTTTATCGCCAGCAGAATCCAGCGTGTTCCGATGATATCTAATGTTTTGTCGATCTGAAAGCTCTTTGGGGAAAGTCTGTACAGTGCAGAAAGTATTTCTATCCCGAGTGCAGTAGGATCAAAAGCCTGACGGTCAACGAGAATCATCCGGACTCCATGACAGGATTCGTTCTTAAAACGATTGTCCGATGGGGTAAAGTCAACAGGCATGAACCGCACTCCCTGAATCTTGCGACGGGTCAGATAATCTGAAAGTTTTTTTGCATTGATCCATGGGGCGCCCAGAAGTTCAAAAGGTGTGTTTGTTCCCCGGCCGACACTTACATTGGCGCCTTCAACCATCGCTACCCCGGGATAAAGAACAGCCTGTGTCAAAGTATGGATATTTGGTGACGGGTTAATCCATACAAGTCCGGTCTCATCATACCAGTCAGTTCTTTGGTATCCGTACATCTTGATAATATGCAGATCGACCTGTATTTTCTTCTTATCCTTAAACATTTGTGCAAGCTCTCCGATGGTCATGCCATAGCGGATAGGCATAGAAAAATAGTTGACGAATGACGTCAAGTCTTCATCCATGGTTGGCCCCTGGACTATTGATGCGGTTATGGGATCCGGACGGTCGAGGACATAGAATGATATCCCATATTTTGCTGCTGCTTCCATTGCGTAGGCTAAGGTGGTTATATACGTATAAAAACGCGCCCCGGAATCCTGAATGTCAAAGACAAGTGCATCCAATCCATTAAGCATTGCCTTAGTGGGACGTGCGGTTTTGCCGTATAAACTGTAAACTCGCAGATCTGTTGACGGGTCACTGGTGGGATTATCCGTACTGCTTTCATTGTTTCCGAAAAGACCGTGCTCGGGGCTGAATATTGCCTTAAGCTTAATATCCGGAGCTTTGAAGAGGAGATCCACTGTACGCTTCCCGGATGAGTCAAGGCCGGAATGGTTTGTAATGAGCCCGACGTTCATTCCAGACAATGGAGCAAACTTCTTTTCTTCCAGAACGTCTATTCCCGTTCTTAATTTGCCTTTTCGAATAGACTTTACTGTATCGGAACAACTGTCAAGCGATTTGCTGCCGGCAATACCGCGCCTGAGATACATCTTTTCAAGCGCTGAGGAAATGATTGTTTTAATATTGGTACGGAGTGCTTTTACATCACCCTTTCCGTCAGGATGAAGACGGTTCGTTAAAATAATTACATATGTTTTTGAAAAAGGATCTATCCATAGAGAGGTTCCTGTGTACCCCAGATGGCCATAAGAGCCCTCGGTAAGGAATCCATTATCATTTGACGAGGAAAGAGCCCCGGTTTCCCAGCCGAGTCCCCGTAAGGGCATCTTGTTTGGTGGCGATTGAGGTGAAGTCATCTCTTTAACCGTCTGAGGACTGAGAATACGTACATTTTTCAGGCTTCCACAATTTAGAAGCATCCGTGCAAAGATGGAAAGGTCGTCGGCAGTGGAGAAAAGACCGGCATGACCGGCAACACCTCCCATCCTAAAACAGGTGGGATCATGAACTTCTCCCCATAGCATTTTCGTCCTTCCATTTATGTATTGAGTCGGCGCAATTCGTTTGCGTTGAACCGGGGAAGGGCTGAAGATGGTATCCTTCATCCCGAGCGGTTTAAAAATATTCTCGGCGCAATACACTTCGAGAGGCTTACCGGAAACCCTGCGGACGAGTTCTCCCAGAACGATAAAATTGATATCGCTGTAAAGGTAATGCGTGCCCGCAGGGGCGACAGGCTTTTCGGAAACAACCATCTGAAGAGATGTGTCATATCCTGACCAATCCGGGTTCAGGGACAGATCCGGTCTGAATCCGGAATAGTGAGTGAGAAGCTCTTTAACCGTTATCTGCTCTTTTCCGTTCTCTCCGAATTCAGGCCAGTATTTTACAACCGGGTTCTCTATATTTATTTTTCCGTTCTCCGCCAGTTGCATTATTGCAGTGGTCGTAGCAATTACTTTAGTAAGGGAGGCTATGTCAAAAATAGTGTTCAGCCTCATAGGCAACTTTTTAGGCTTGACAGCCCGATTTCCAAAAGCCCGGCGGTAGA
>JAJRBZ010000006.1 GCA_028679185.1 Methanoregula sp.
AATCCCCTTAAAATCATACATTTAAAGCCAGATACCATCTTTTTTAATAAAAAGTTAGTCCTTTTTCTTCCTCACCAGAATATATAACAGAGCTGTAATGCACAGGGCTGAGATTGCAAGGCCGCCTGCGGAAGGTGATGCAGGGGTGTCGGAAGGAACTTGTGTTGGTACAACAGTTGTTTGTTTTGGAGTTGCTATTGTTGTCGGAATTGTAGCAGCTGTTGTCGGTGGTGTTGTCTTTGTGGCTGTTACAACAGCAGGGGCAGTAAGCCGGACATTATCTATATATCCCACCGCATATCTGTTCATCATACCATAATCACCCTTGGAACCCAGGTACAGCCTGTTCATTCCGCTCAACTGCTCTGCTGTGTTCAGGAAATAGCCCCAGATCCTTTTTCCGGTATTCTTTTCATCAACATTCATGCTGAGGGTCTTGCTATCATTATCGTAAATTACGGTAACATGGTAGGTTTTATTTAGTTCATACGTTACCGTGGGTCCGCTATATGCCGATGGCCCGCTTGTTATAGTGTCCCCGGTCTGACTGTTTACTTCCATTAACTTACTGCCGGGAGTGACAAGATGAAGCCACATAATCATACCGAATTTGCCATTGGTGAATTGCGTAAGAACATTAGGGGCTTTCGATAAATCCATCTCAGTTCCCGAAATGCCAAACCTGAATGTCGCCCCATCGTCTATCCGATTAATGATGACATCATAATCAAGTGTAAAGGACCCTCGTTCATAATCGATGTTTGTATAAGTATATGCACCAGTACTGGGTTCAATTGAAAAATGGTACATTAAAATGTTCGGATCCCAGTAATTGGTTGAAGGATTGTTCGTCGTCCAATGGGGGTCCGAAGAAAATGAAGTCTGGTAAATTACATCAACAGGATTGTCATCAGAAAGAGCCTGCAGCGGATAGATTAATGCAAGCAGGCATACAAAGGTAGCAATGAACATGAAATTGGTGCGTATTGTCATAGGAGATTCTCCATTTTTGATTGATTGAAAATTTTATGCCCGATCTGTTTTTTAAGATTCCGCTGGCAAGTGGAACATTCACCTTCTCCATTTTTTAATGGACATGGAATGCCGGCATAAATATACTGTACATATGCAGTTTGGTATTTCTTAAAAATATCGAGAGTTTTAAAAAATGATGAAGATTTATCCTAAAAAAGGATATACGTGCTGAATCATTTCTTAAAAATACTATACAGAGAAAAAAATTCCTGATTTATGAAGGAATCGTCATGTTTCACCGACGTAATATTTTATGTTTTTATCTTTCTGTATATTAAGATATATTTTAAATTTTTTTTATTGGTCAGAAATGATTGGATAAACACTAAATTTATCATTAAATTCACGCAATATTAGACAGCAGAAAAGTAATTGGGCGATAATAGTCTAGCGGTAGGACAGGAGCTTCCCAAGCTTCTAACCCGGGTTCGATCCCCGGTTATCGCATGTGTTCTATGGAAAAGGAACCGGAACGCTGTGCAATACGGATCATCGCAGAGAACCGCAGGGGAGTCCTGCGGGACATCGCTACGGTAGTTGCTGAGCATAAAGCAAACATCGTTATGATCAACCAGGAAGTTTTCGATTCCGGTCCCTGTACAGGCATGGCGGAACTCTATTTTGAATACGACCTTGGTGATGACAGTGATCGCGATCAGCTTATCGAGGATTTAAACAGCATCCCTTCGATAAGAAATGTCAAGGCGTACCAGCCATTTGGCCACATTTTCGGGTCACGGGTCATCATCATTGGCGGAGGGGCGCAGGTAGCTCAGGTCGCGCTCGGTGCTGTAAATGAGGCAGACCGACATAATATCCGTGGTGAACGAATTTCAGTAGATACAATACCTCTGGTAGGTGAACGGACACTCGCACTTGCCGTGGATGCTGTTGCACGACTGCCCCGCGCATCAATCCTTGTCCTTGCCGGTTCAATAATGGGTGGTGAGATTTCAAGAGCAGTTGAAAGGGTCCGGGAAGCAGGGATTCCGGTTATTGCCCTGAAAATGGCAGGAACGGTACCTGAGCATGCTGACCTTGTCGTCACAGATCCCATCCAGGCCGGTGTTTTTGCGGTAATGCATATCAGCAGCAAAGCGGTATTTGACATCAACCGTATCCGTGGGCGTGAGTTCTAAAATGGATATAATCGATAAAGCAGTCTCCGTCCTGATGCATGACGGGACTATAGTATATCCTACAGAAACGGTTTATGGCCTTGGTGCTGATGCATTTTCCGATGAGGCCATTCTGAAAGTCTACGAAGCAAAGAAACGTCCGCTGGCAATGCCTATTTCCATTGCTGTTTCTGATTTTGATATGCTCGCTGCAGTTGCCTATGTTGAGCCCCGCATGCATGCGTTCATCGAAGCATTTCTTCCTGGCCCGGTAACGGTAATTCTTGCCTCCCGCAGGCTTGTACCAGATATTCTTACCGGAGGTACCGGAATGATCGGCATCAGGATGCCTGCACATGACCTCGCACTCCGGATCATCGAACGATTCGATTCGCCCATCACCGCTACCAGCGCCAACCTTCACGGTTCAAAAGACCCTCAGACACCGGACGAATGTACGGTTCCACGCGAGCTTCTTATCGACGGGGGCAGATTACCTGGTATTTCCAGCACAGTTGTCGACCTTACCAATGACAAAATCCTCCGCAGAGGCGCAAAGGCAGAAGCGGTTGAAGCGTTCCTGAAAAAATTCTGAATTTTTATGATTCCTATCCGCCTTCGTGACTTTGTCGAGGATTCTGATGGCTGGCTCTATGCAGTATCGACATACGATAATGATGAGAAGGTCGGCTGTGTCCTCAGGTATGTTCCTGATAAACACGGTGAACGGGAAAACCCATCAGGCAGGCGATATAAAAAATATGATTTTGAAGATGCCTATACTTTCATCAGACATCATAAACCCCACTATTCAAATCTTGTCCAGCGTATTCCAATCCGCGATGTAAAAAAAGTGTTAAAACCTGAGATTGAAATTTCACGTATTGCCAATAATCACGTACGGGTGAGAAAACTCCTGGAACTTTTCAGTCTTCCGTCAGGAACCATCGGCTGTACCGGTTCAATCCTCTGCGGGCTGGAGAACGAGACCTCAGACATTGACATGGTTGTGTACGGAAAGCACTGGTTTACGGCTCAGGGACTCGTCAGGAAAGGAATTATGGATGGAAAAATGGAGGGGCTCTCACAGAATATGTGGCATAAAGTATACGAGAAACGTAAACCGGAGATTTCCTATGACCACTTTGTGTTGCACGAGCTGCGGAAATGGAACCGGGGGCAGATAGATGGTACCTATTTCGATATACTCTATACGCGGTCATATGAGGAGTTGAAAAGTGCACCAACAGGTAAAGGGGAGGTGATCGGGAAAATGAATGTCGAAGCGAAAGTAACCGACGCATCTCTTGCATATGACAGCCCTGCGGTGTATGAAGTGGAGCACGAACTGGTGAGCAGGGTACTTTCATTTACCCATACTTATAGCGGGCAGGCACTTGCCGGTGAGAAAATTGAGGTATCAGGGATCTGCGAACAGCATGGGAGCGAGTACTGGCTGGTTGTAGGGACAACCCGGGAAGCACGTGGGGAATATATTGTCTCCCGTACCCTGCTGGATCAGGGACTAAAGCAAATCCGATAACCTTCGTCCACCGACACTCTCGCAACGCTCTTTGTATTTGCATCTGTTACAGGGAGCATTGAGCGGGTGATGTGGACGATCACCTCTATGGATTGCCCTGATTTTATGGAGAGTGGCAATTACCTGCCTCCGGTCCCTCGGCTGGACGGTGTGAAACCGATAAACCCCATCCGGGATATATTCCACATGCCCCCCAGTGACTTCTTTTCCTGTCATCTCTTCAAGACAGAGCGCAATAGATGCAATCCGCAGCCGATCTGCTGAATATGTCCCAAATGGCATGGCACCAGCGGCACGTATAATGGAAAATGTACCATCAGTGGCAATACGGTCCACCATTCCTATAATGTCATGTTTGTCAGATTTCACGGGGATATCGGTCTGGACTGCTGGTTTCCATTCGGTTTTTTTGCAGGCAGTTATGCAGGAATCCAGAAACGATCGAAAATCAGGATCAATTCCTGGTCGGACCGACAGCAGCTCCTCCCAGATCATATCTGAATCTAGAGGATTACCAAGATGATAGGAAAGCTGTTTACAGACCGCATACCTGTCGGATTCGGTAACAGGGTCATTTCGTTCGTAATAAAACCGGACCGGGCACGTGTGTACCCGTACTATATCTGATATTGCGACATGCTCCCTCAGCTCTGTCAGGATAATTCCTCATGTAAACTTTGGGGATCCGGGCGGATTATAGTTATTGAATCCGTTCTGTCACGGAATGACAGGTCCTGATTAGAGGTTGTTATGGCCAATGTATTTCATAGTGCTAAATCAAATCAGATGATCATGACAGGACAGGAAATATCAGTCAATATTCCTCCCACACTCGACCCGGTATACAGCAACATGATCCAGATTGCCTATAAGGATGACGAGTTCACGTTTATGTTCCTTCACCAGCTGCCACAGGTGAACCAGGCACGTGCAAAGGCAATTGTTTCAATCACACCGGTGCATGCAAAAAACCTTCTCGCTGTTCTCACAAAAACTGTTGCCGATTATGAATCAAAGTTTGGCACCATCTCTGCTTCAAAACAGACACCGGGGACCGATAAGGTTACTACATTGAGCGGGTATTCCTGAACATATATTTTATTACGGTACGAGTCGATATTGTGAGGTATTGCGCCGCCGTGGCTTAGCGGCATAGCGGCTGATTCGTAATCAGCAGGTCGAGGGTTCAATTCCCTCCGGCGGCTTTAAAGGGCAAAAATAATAAACGGGTCACATCATTTTTCAAAACCGGCCCTGATTATTCTGATATCAGGTCAGGAACTCATTTTCTCCTTGCTATCAGAAACGAGCTCCTTGAGTTCCCGTGCTGCTTTCATGATGTCCGGACTACCAACCACGGCCGAGATCACCGCGACCCCATCCGCTCCGGCAGAAATAACATCAAATACGTTATCCCTGTTGATCCCCCCGATTGCAATGACAGGAAGAGAAACGTGAAGCCGGATTTCCCTCAGCAGACCAAGACCAAGACCAGATCCTGCATCAGTCTTTGATGCAGTGGAAAATACCGGACTGACCGCGATGTAATCAGCCCCTTCCTGTTCTGCTCTGACCGCTTCGTCAACACTTCCCACCGAGACCCCGATAATGAACCCGGGCGGAGCGATCTGGCAGGCACTGCCAGCATGTATATCATCCTGGCCCAGATGAACACCATCAGCACCACAGGCAAGTGCTACATCAAGACGATCATTGACGATGAATAACGTTCCGGTTTTCTTCGTAATCACGCGAAGAGCCCGGCCAACCCGACAGAGCTCGAGGCACCCGCATGTCTTGTCACGTAACTGGATAACATCTGCACCACCGGCAATTGCCCGCTGTGCAATCTCTGCATGGGAGAGACCGCCTGCAATCGCTTCATCGGTGATAACACACAGCTCATACATCATGATGGTACGATTATTTGCTCCTGATCTTTGCACCTGATGCAATATCTTCAGGCTTTAATGCGGCCATTTCATCGAATAATGCGACCTTAAATGTATAAGGGCCCCGTGCGCCTGAGGCCGCTTTCTCACCTGCAATCCCAAAAGCTGCAAGGGCTGCTGCGGATGCGATGACGGGATCATCAGATACTGCTGCAAATGCCCCTGTCACAGATGCTGCCATGCATCCGGTGCCGGAAATACTACCCATCATCGGATGGCCGTTATCAACAAGAAGAATGCGTTTGCCATCAGTCACGATGTCTGTGATTCCACTTACGACTACTGTTATGCCAGCGTCTCTGGCAAAGTTCCGGGCTATCTTTACCGCATCTCCCGTTACCCCGTGAGAATCAACACCCTTTACTTTACCTTCAGCACCAGCGAGGACCCCCACCTCGCCTGCATTTCCTTTAAGAATGGTGATCTTAAGTTCATCAAGCAGGCGCTGTGCACTATCGGTCCTGAACCGGGTTGCCCCAGCTCCCACAGGATCGAGAACAATCGGAATATGCCTGTCATTTGCCATACCACCTGCCAGGATCATGGATTCTATCTGACCTCTGTTAAGAGTGCCAATATTGAGTACGAGGGCACCGGCATACATGACCATTTCACAAACCTCTTCAGGAGCGTCCGCCATGACTGGCGCAGCACCTGCAGAGATCGTGATATTGGCGCAATCATTGACCGTGACATAATTGGTGATATGATGGACAAGCGGATGTTTCTCCCGCAAGCGGGTGAACAGGTCAGAGAATTTTTTACTTTTCATGACAATTCTCCTGTCTTGGATATTGTTGTTCTGAAATGGAATTTAGAAAATATTTTCGAGGCGGATAATAAATCGTACCGGTACCGGATGCAAAGGAAATAGTCAAAACCGTAATTTTAATCATACGTACCAGCCTTTACCTGGAGAGTTCCTCAAGTGTCGCGATGAGCAGGTCAATTTCATCCCCGGTATTATACAGCGCGAGGCTTACCCGCACCGTTCCATCTGGCAATCCGAGCTGTTCCATGAGCGGCTGGCAGCAGTGGTATCCTGATCGCACCATGATATCTGCAGTTTCATCGAGCTGCTGGGCGACTTCATGGGGGTGATATCCGTCAAGAGTGAACGATACTACACCAATGCGGGGGACGGGAGATCTGGGTACGTAGACATGTACACGGCCGATCTTTGACAGACCGTCAACCAGACGATTGGTTAGCGCTTCTTCGTGGATCCGGATCTTATCCATGCCAATCTTCTGGAGATACTCAGAGGCGACCCCAAGACCAATTCCACCGGCAATATTTGGGGTTCCCGCTTCGTATTTCTGGTAACCCTCTGCGGTTTTGAAGCTGGTTTCGGTCACCGTCTCAACCATCCCTCCACCGAATATTACCGGCTCGAGCGACGGCTCTTTCATCCAGAGAACTCCTGTACCGGTAGGTCCGAGCATCTTATGACCCGAAAAGGCGAAAAAGTCACAGCCAAGCCGGGCAACATTTACAGGCAGATGGGGGACAGACTGTGCACCATCAACGAGTAAAAGTACACCGTTGTCATGGCATATCTCAGCTATCTCCGGTACGGGAGTGACCACTCCTATAACATTTGATGCATGCGTCACCGCAAAGAGGCGGGTTTCCGGAGTGATAGTACGTTTAAGGGCTTCGAGATCAAGTGTGTAATCGTTATTAATACCGATGACATCGAGCCTGACATCCTTCCGGGCAAGATTCCGCCACGGAAGCAGGTTTGAGTGATGCTCAAGAATCGAAGTGATAACGCGGTCTCCGGATTTCCATGCAAGCCCCTGGGCCACCATATTTATAGATTCAGTCGTATTTTTTGTAAAGACCGTGATCCCGTCGGAACCGCCAATGAACTGTGCCACTTTGTCGTGGGCATGCCAGTACCGTTGTGAGGCGATCTGGGTGAGACGGTGTATACCTCTTCCGACATTAGCACGGTAGCGGTGTTCGAATTCAATCATCGCATCCACAACAGTCTCTGGAGAAAAACTTGTTGCTGCGTTGTCAAAATAAATGATGT
>JAJRBZ010000058.1 GCA_028679185.1 Methanoregula sp.
ATAATTTATATAGATGGGTCTCATATATGTAATACTCGCATAAACTGACTGTAAGCGGACAGTCCCACAACATTTGGAGGAACAAAATGGCATCTGAAAAGCCCCATATGAATCTGGCTGTAATCGGACATATTGACCACGGTAAGTCTACAACCGTTGGGAGAATGATGTTCGAGACCGGTGCAGTACCTGCACACATTATTGAAGGTTACCGGAAGGAGGCTGAGTCAAAGGGAAAGGCAACCTTTGAATTCGCCTGGGTCATGGACAACTTAAAAGAAGAACGTGAACGAGGTATCACCATCGATATCGCCCACAAGCGGTTTGATACCCCCAAGTTTTATTTCACCGTTGTGGACTGCCCGGGACACAGAGACTTTGTCAAGAACATGATCACCGGTGCATCACAGGCTGATGCTGCAATTCTTGTCGTAGCAGCCCCTGATGGGGTTATGGAGCAGACAAAGGAGCACGTGTTCCTTGCCCGTACCCTTGGAATTACTCAGATCATTATTGCAATCAATAAGATGGATGCAATAAAATTCGATGAAAAACGCTTTAATGAAGTCAAGAAAGACCTCTCCGATCTCATTAAAATGGTAGGGTACAAACCTGACGAGACTCTTTTCATTCCCATCAGTGCACTGGGCGGTCAAAATATTAAGGTAAACAGCCCGGAAATGCCATGGTATAAAGGTCTTCCCCTTATAACTGCTCTCGATACATTCAAGACACCTGATAAACCAACTGATAAACCACTCCGTCTTCCAATACAGGATGTATACAGCATCAGCGGTATTGGCACTGTTCCTGTCGGCCGTGTAGAAACTGGTATCATGAAGAAGGGAATGAAGGTCTCATTCATGCCCGCCAATAAGGATGGAGAAATCAAGTCCATCGAGATGCACCACGAAGAAATCCCCCAGGCAGAGCCGGGTGATAACGTCGGTTTCAACGTCCGTGGTATCGGGAAAGGCGATATCCGCCGTGGCGATGTCTGTGGACCTGCCGAAGCACCACCCACCGTTGCAGAGGAATTCACGGCACAGATTGTCGTCCTCCAGCACCCAAGTGCACTCACGGTAGGGTATACCCCGGTCTTCCATTGCCACACTGCGCAGACAGCATGTACGTTCGTGGAGCTCAAAAAGAAACTTGACCCGCGTTCAGGTCAGACAAAAGAGGAAAACCCGACATTTCTCAAAACGGGTGACGCTGCAATTGTCGTAATCAAACCGACAAAACCGATGGTCATTGAGACTGTCAAAGAGCTCCCGCAACTTGGACGGTTTGCTGTCCGTGATATGGGTTCAACGATTGCTGCAGGGATGTGTATTGCCATTCAGGCAAAACAAATGAGATAATTTTTTGGTGGAAATTTCATGCAAAAAGCCAGAATTCGCCTGACAGGGACTGATTTTAATAAAGTAGAGATGGTCTGTGATAGAATCCGCGAGATTGCAGAACGCACAGGCGTAAATCTGGCCGGTCCGATTCCGCTCCCAACCAAACGGTTGGTTGTACCGATCCGCAAGAGTCCTGATGGTGAGGGGACTGCATCATGGGATCGATGGCAAATGCGTATACACAAGCGCCTTATCGATATCGATGCCGATGAACGGGCACTCCGTCAGCTCATGCGCATTCAGGTGCCAAAAGATATCGGTATTGAAATAGTCTTGGAGAGTTAAGGGTGCGGCGTGCATGCAGCAGGCCGCTGAATTTTCTCAAAAAATCAAACATTTTTTTACCTTTGAAAGAATTTTCCTTTTAATTTTTATAATTACCATTTTTTTACGGTTCTGGCAGCTGGACCTCAAGTTGCTGCACCATGATGAGGCCATCCATTCATGGTTTTCCTTTGAGCTGCTGACAAAAGGTGCATGGGTTTATGATCCAAGCTATCATGGGCCTTTTCTCTATTACGTTACTGCGGGAATGTTCGCAATATTCGGAGATTCTGATCTGGTCGCCCGTGCACTTCCTTCACTTTTTGGTTCAATGCTAATCCCGCTTGTCTATGGTATCTTCAGAATCGGGTACCTTGATAAAAAACAGACCCTTCTTGCTGCTCTCTTCATCGCTCTTTCTCCGGACATGGTATACTTCTCCCGCTTCCTCCGGCATGACATATTCATGCTCTTCTTCACGCTTCTCCTTCTGGTTGCGATCCTTTACTATATTGAATACGGACATACCAGATTTGCGATCATTGCAGCAATAGCCATGGCCCTGGGCCTCTGTTGTAAGGAAGAAATGCCAATCATACTTCTTATCTTTGCATTATTTTTCATGTATGCTGTCTGGCGGGGAACATTCGGACTCCCGAATGGTTGGAAATATGATGTGATTCTCGGTGCATTCATCGTTATTACAATTATGAGTATCATGTATTCCGCATTCGGGGCTCATCTCGAAACGCTCATTGGCCAGAATTTCGCACTACAAACAACGGGTTGGTACAAGGCTGTTGAGCACTGGACAGCAATGCATAACCAGCAACGGTTGGGAGGGCCCTGGTTTTTCTATTTCCCTCTTTATCTTTTATACGAACTGCCGATTTTAATTTTGGCAATTTTGGGGACTTTTCAGTTCCTGTTTAAAGGTTTTAATGCATCCCTGTTGATCAAACGGTTAAAAAACAGGATACTATATCACACATCGGCAACTCCCATCGCTGAACTTGCTACTATAAGCCTGCAACAGTTGAAGACTCAGAAACCTGTTTATTCCAAATCTGAAGAGTTCTTCAGATTTTGCATTTATTGGATGATTCTTATTACGGCGTTCTATGCAATTGTCGGAGAGAAAGTTCCCTGGTTGATCATCCCCCAGCTGCTCCCGATGTGCTTTATTGCGGTGTACAGGCTGAACTGGCAAAAGATGGTTTTTGCAATCATCGGCTGCATGTTCCTCATTCTTGTTACATGGCATGTTGCCTTCATACCCGTTGATATCAATGAACCTATCGTTCAGGTACAGAATTCCGAAGACCTGCGTGATGTTATGCGGCTCATAGACGGTTCTGACCATGTTGTTGTTGCGTCAAAGAATTACTGGCCGCTTCCATGGTATTATAGAGGCGAACGGTGGAACAAAATAAAATTTTATGGTGATATTACTGATGAGAATACACTTACCGAGAATAATCCGGGTGTGATCATTCTCCACGATGCCGCAAGCTATCCGTCCATCCAGGGTTACGATAAAAAAACATACAAACTGGGTTACTGGTTCTCATTCTATGACAATGAGAACCGATTGGTCGATTATTATCTCCACAGGGATGGCAGAACGGGAAGTATCAACATCGATGTTTTCACCCTCCGCATGGGAACACGACTGACATAATTTTTTAAAAATATCTGGTAATCATCAAAGCAAATATTCACCCCAAAATTCTAAAACGGGATATAAGTTTAACAAAAAAATTTAAAGAGTTGGCTTGAAGGCTCGCGGCAATTTGATCCGCCTTGTTTGGAGTATGAGAGGTGATTCACGTCAGCCTTGCTTTGACAAGAGCCCATTTAAAAAATCCATTGGAATTCCGGGAATTGGGATCTGTATTCATCTCCGATTCGTCAGAATTCATTGAAAATAAAAGGGATTAAAAGAATTACCCGAGTTCATCCCATTGGGAACGTTTACGGTATATAATAACACCCACCACAACCAAAATTACTGCTATTATAGCAATAATAATACCAACCGTACTGTTTATTTTAGGAATGGGAAGGCTGAACCCTGAGGATAACTGTTTTTGGCGTGAGAGCGCTTCTGTATAGGATTCATTTGCCTTTAAAAAGGCATCTTGTGCCTTCTGACGGGCCTGGGCATATTTTCCGTCGGCAATATTGTCATTTGCATTTGAAATATACCCCACAGCTACTTCACGTTTGGCAATAATGCTCGAAAGTTGCTGATCGTTAGCTGTGCTGGTGTTCCCTTTAAACCAGCCGATGATGGCATCCACATTGTTGATAGGCACCTGAGCTGCTGCAACTTCGTTTTGTGCCCATGCCATTTCCAAAGCTATTTCTCCATTCTCTATGGCAGTTTTTGCCGCTGTGAGATCACTGGTTACTTCAGCATACTCACTTGTTGAGCGGGTCCGGGCTGAGTCTATTTTCTGTTGTGCCTCATTGTATTTTGCTTCAGCAGCAGAGGTATCGACACCGAGTGCAGCTTTCTCATCGATATGAGTCCTGTAGACCTGAAGATCAACCTCACTTGACTCAATAGTTGAAGTTACCTCGCCAGTGTTGACAACCAGCGCAGTTTTTTCAACTTGTGAACTTGTAACAGGTTTGTTATTCCCATCAATTTCTGTTACTCTGACCAGAATTTTATCGGAAGACTTGGTCACATTAGGAGCGACTCCTTCTAAAGTAACCCGAACGGAGACTTCATCATTCGTTTTGTAACTGAGCAAAAAACCGGTTATTGCAAGGTTATGCCCACTCTCACCAGGTGCCTGATTTACTTCAATGCCATTGACAATAACAGTATATGTCCAAATTGCATCATCAAGATCTGTGAAGAACTGTATTTCTCCATTATTGGGAAAATCACCAGCTTCAATTTTGAATGAAACCGATACCGGAGTATTTGGAGTCAAGGATCCCGAAGGATCGATAGACACAGATGCAACAGACATTGCAGACGCGGTCTGAATACATAATAAGAATAATGTTATAAGAACAGCCAGTTTTATTAATCCCCTCATGGTAAACCTCACTCAAACAAAGGATCTATACCTTCTTCAAACATAGTCGATTTTTTCTCCTTGGACTTAATCACATCTTCTTTTGTTTCTTTTGCGATATCGAGAAGCTCTTTGATTCTGGGCGCATTTCCCACGGTTGCCAGCATTACCACAGCAGCAACATACTCACTGTTAACCGGGTAATCACCACCCCGGACCTCAACTCCTGCAATGTTTTCTTCAACCCAGCTTTTGGCCTTTTCAACACCTTTACGATCCATTTCATTCGGAGGACCTGCGAGAAGTACCAAAGCTCGTTCAGCAGTAGAGTAATCACAGGGAAGGGTGAGCCGTCCAAGCATCGCCCGGCGAACTAAAGACACAATTTTTGCGGTTTTGTCCTCCCCGAGCAGAACTTCCTCGTTTGCCTCCCTTTTGCGGCCGAATTTGTCCTTCAGACCCCGGAGCATTCCCCGTTTCTTCTTTGTCTGTTTGCTCATCACTTCGCTTATGGCGTATCCTACAGAAGTGATGCCTCCTCCCCTGAGTGTGTTGATTATTTCACTTGAATCGACAACCATCTCACCAACACCCATTTTGGTGACTTCCCCTGCCCGGAATAGCACGCCGAACCTTCGCACCACTTCATTATTCAGGCGCTGGAAAGCACTTTTTACACTTTCGCCCTCATTTTTCCAGGCACTGTTGTCAAAAATAAAAGTGTTGTCACACTCGTTTACAAGTGTTGTCAGACTGCGGGCTGCATTGTAGGAGTAAAGTCGTCCTTCTTCCGGTGAAGGGATAATTCCCAGTGCATAGACTGGTTCACGGTAGATGCGTTTGAGATGTCTTGCCAGTACCGGTGAGCCCCCGGATCCGGTGCCTCCTCCAAGCCCGGCAACGATGACAAATGCATCAACATCATGGGTACCCCTGGTGTCAATGGCACTGATAATGCTGTCAATTTCATCCGCTGTTACACGGGCCCCGGTCACATTATCAGTACCAACGCCATGGCCTTTGAGTGTGGTCTGCCCAATAAGGATCCGGTCTTTCATCTCGACATTTTTTAAACCCATTAGGTCAGTTCGCGCAGTGTTTACAGCAATCCCTCTGAAACTGTTAGTCCCGAGCTTTTTATCCTGCTCAATAAACATATCGACAATTTTACCGCCCGCTTGACCAAAACCTATGAAAAATACGCGCATCTAATTGACACCCTCCAATGGGCTGACAGATAATTAATTTCTTTTAATTCTTTTAAGTCCTTTTGCTGTTACAACGGTTTATTTCGTCAATACAAAAACTTTCTTATAATTTCTACGAGGTATAATACTGGTTTGTCATAATAATACGGAGCCTTTTTCATTTCACCCTGAAAAATACTATAGATTATTAATCATGAAGATCGGGGTTATCGGTGGGGGTTTAACCGGACTTGTTGCAGCCAACAGGCTTGTGCAGGAGCATGAAGTTGACCTTTTTGAAAAAATGCCATATCTTGGAGGTTGCCTTTCATCCTATTCCATAAACGATTACTGGATAGAGAGGTATTATCACCATTGTTTTTCAGGAGACAGTAGTCTGTTCGCATTGATAGCTGAAATGGGCCTGACCGATAAACTTGAATGGAAAACAGGTACAACCGGATATTTTGCCAACAATAAGATCTATCCGTTGAACACCCCGCTTGAAATCCTGCTCTACCCGGAACTCTCCCTTATTGAAAAAGTAAAACTTGCCAGACTCACATTCGAAGCAAAAAAAACAGATCTTCGTACGCTTGATAACATCCCAGCTGATCAGTATATTATGGAACATCTCGGGAAGAACACATATTCTTCATTTTTTGAACCACTCTTAAAGAGCAAATTCGGGGAACGGAGAAAAGAAGTTTCTGCTGCGTGGTTGTTAAGCCGTATAGCTATTCGCTCACACCGTGGTGTTTCCGGAGAGCGCCTGGGGTACATAAACGGGGGATTTCATCAACTTATTGACACACTCGAAAAATCAGTTGTATCAAAAGACGGCGTGATCCATAAACAAAACCCGATTTCATCTGTTTCTTACCGTAACGGTGCGTGGCAGGCAAACGGTACTGAATACGACGCGATTATTTCCACAATCGCTCCCCAGGAACTTGAAAGGATTGGCGGTCCGGTACTGCCCCGAATCCCGTACCAGGGGGCTGCATGCATGACCCTCGCTCTTGAACGGGAGGTTACAGAAGGTATTTACTGGCTGAATATGAAAGACGAAGCTCCTTACGGTGCAGTAGTTGCCCATACAAATTTTATTCCATTCGGGAGGTATGGTGAACATATTGTATACCTGGCATCCTACTTTTCAGGCACAGTACCATCACACCTTGACACAAAGATGCTTGAGGATTTTTATACCCGGTTTTCCGTCACAAGGGATGAGGTTCACTGGTACAAAATGGCAATCGATCCATGGGCGGGGCCTGTGTACACAACGGGATACCGCACGCTCATCCCTGCATATGAACAGAAGGGTTTATTTATGGCAGGGATGTTCTCCCCTACCAATTACCCGGAAAGAAGCATGGAGGGATCCATACGTGCAGGATCTGAAGTAGCAGATTGTATCAGTATGCGGAGTACCCATGCACGAACCTGATGTGACAGCAGTTATTCCCGTTTTTAATGATCTTCGCTCACTAGAGATAGCCATCCCAAAATCCCTTGAACACCTGTCCCGTATAACAGAAAGATTTGAACTGATTATCGCAGAAGATGGTAGCACTGATGGGAGTACTGAACTCGTACGCCAGTATGAACAGCGCGACACCCGCATTCATCTTCTCCACAGTAATGATCGTCAGGGGAGGGGTAAAGCGCTCAACCGGGCGATTAATGAGTCAAAAGGGAAAATCGTTTGTTATTATGACGTCGATCTTGCAACGGACATGCACCATCTTCCCGAACTCATAAATTCAATTCGTGACGGAGCAGATATTGCGACCGGATCCCGGCTTATTCAGGGAAGTGATACAGTGCGGACTGGAGGTCGCGACATAGCAAGTCGCTCGTATAATTTTCTGGTCAGATTATTCCTTGGCAGCAGAATCTTCGATCATCAGTGTGGTTTTAAGGCATTCAATAAAGAACATATCCTCCCTATACTTCCAACTATACGCTCAAACCACTGGTTCTGGGATACAGAGATCCTCGTCCGCGCCCAGCGTAGAGGATCCTGCGTGTGTGAGTTTCCGGTACGCTGGCGGGCAGGTAAAGGGACCACGGTGAAAATAAAAGATGTTTTTGAGATGGGGTCATCTATCCTGAGGTTGTGGTGGCAGATTCATGTATCGAAAAATTAGTGCATTCGTCATTCCGACCATCATCGCCATCGGTATTATCGCCTATATGCTCTTCAGGGTCTGGGATGATTTGTTCATCGCACTCCAGAATATTGTTCCTTCCTATTTCGTTGCAGGTGTTATCATCTGCCTTTCAGCGTGGTATTTACGGGGATGGCGGTACCGCACAATACTGAAAAGTCTCAATTACCAGATAAGCATTGCGGCCTCCACCGCCTGCATTTTTGTCAGCCAGACTGTCAATTTAATTGTCCCTGCACGCCTTGGTGATTTTGTGCGGGTGTTCATCCTGAAGCATGAGTATAAAACCACCTATTCCGAAGGAGTGTCTTCGCTCGTCGTGGAACGGGTTTTTGATCTATTCACCGTGGCACTCCTTGGTGCTGCTGCAGTCTTTTTTGTTCTGAACGCACCTCCATGGTTCTATCCAGTTATTCTCCTGCCCATTGCCGGAGGAGTGATTTTTTTTGTTTTTTTACTTTTTATTGGAAAATTTTCATCGGAGAACAGGTATGTCCTGATCATACTCACTATGCTTCACGAGATAAAACGGGCTTCACTCTCGTTAAAAGCAATTGTTGTACTCGGTTGGTCTTCCGTAGTCATCTGGCTCCTCGACATACTCGTTTGCGTAGCCGTCATAATGATGTTCCACCAGCAAATCCCTTTCGCAATTATTGTTCTTGCAATCGTCATTGGAAATCTTGTAAAGGCGGTCCCTCTTACACCCGGGGGGATCGGAGGTTATGAACTGGCATTGGCGATAACATTCGGACTCGCCGGTGTGGATGCTGCTATTGCAACGCTGATTGCTGTAATCGATCACCTGATTAAAAACCTTGTAACCCTCGTTGGGGGAATTGTGTCAATCTATTACTTTGGTGACTGGGTAATTCTAAGCATCAAATCCGCGCTTACCACAAAACGTGAGGAGGGAGATGTACCTGACCGCTGAACAGCAGATTTTTTCCGTTATCAGCTGGCTCGTTTTTTTGAGCCTGCTTCAGATTTCTTTCTATCCCTCGCTGAAAAAAACATTTAAAAGCTTTGCATTTCCGGTCTCTTTCTCCTCATCGCTCCTTGTATTCACCATCCTTTCCTGGTACTGCGGACTTCTCCATATACCCGTCCATATTGCCCTCCTGCCTTTTTTGGGACTTTTTGCTTACCATCTCTATTATCGTCACTATTCTGTAGACGAACTTAAAACAGAATGGCGCTGGGAATTGTTGTTTCTCGTCTGTTTTTTTCTCATGCTTGACGTGCGGTTTGTTAACCCCACGATATCCTATGCAGAAAAATTCATGGACCATGCGTTTCTCGCATCAGTGATGAGAAATCCGGTGGTACCACCCCTCGACCCATGGTTTGCCGGGGGGTCTCTGAATGTCTATTATTACCTTGGATACTGGATGTTCGGGTGTCTTGGTATTGTGACCGGCGTACCATCGAATATTGCATTCAATCTCGCTCTACCGACAATCTTCAGCCTTGCTGCAATTAACCTGTACGCGATTGGGAACCTGCTGCTTGAACGATTCAGGTGGTTACCCCTCATTGTCCTTTTCATCCCAAACCCATCATTCTTTTATCAGATTGCACAGGGAAAAGCATTGAATGCTGTGTTATGGGATAGTACACGGACAATCACCAGTACCATTAACGAATATCCATTTTTCTCATTCATCTGGGGTGATGTCCATGCCCATGTGGTCTCACTATTCAATCAGTTGTTTTTGATCTTCCTGCTTCTATATGCCTATAAACGATGGGAATCTCTGAAATCACGGGAACGATGGCTTGTCAGTATTTTTTGCTCTCTCAGTCTTGGTTCCATGCCGCTGTTCAATACATGGGATGTTTTGTTGTACGCGCCGATTACCCTCGTGTTCGTGGCACTTATCATCCGGAAAGGCGGGATTACTGTATCCGGTATTTCTTCCTGGTGGCAATTAGGGGCAGTCCCGCTACTAGCCATCGTGTGCTATCTGCCATTCTATCTCCAACTGAAAACGAACACAGGCGGCATTTCAATCGTTCATACTCCATCGAATCCCCTTGAATTCCTGTTGGTTAATGGACTGTTCGTTGCCATTTTTTTGGCATTTCTCTGGCGGGAAATCGTACGGCGACCGTATCTTCTCCTTGCTGTGATACCTTTTGCACTTACCGGTTACATCGCCGCCGCAATTGCAGTAATCCCTGTCATTTATTTCCTTGCACGGAAATACCACGATATTTCGGATATTCTTGCCACTATCGGTCTCATCATATTGATCTTCTGCGAAATTTTCTATCTTAAAGATAATATGGGTGATACTTTCTTTAGGATGAATACCGTCTTCAAATGTTATCTTCCCGCATGGATTATACTCGGTACAGCTGCATTTTCCATGGTCGGGAAATGGATGTCTGGTTGTATGAAAGTTCCGGTAGTGTCAGCCAGAAAATCCGCACTTCTCATCGTTGCTGTTACTACCCTGCTCTTCATCCTGCCATTTATCGTTCCTTTTAACCTGAATTACGGAACAGGTACACTCGACGGGCTTGCCTATCTCAAAGACTCACATCCCGGGGATGCCGGAGCAGTTGCGTATCTTCGGACACTGCCAGGCGACGAACGAATTGTTGAGGCTGAGGGGGGAGACTATACGTATTACTCGCGGGTTTCATCGTTCACCGGGATTCCTGCAATTATCGGCATGCCCTTTCACGAGTATATGTGGCGGGGTGATAAGACCGGCTGGTTTAATACGCGACTCTCTGATGTAAAATCAATCTATGAAGATCCTGAAAAGACCGTCGCTCTCATGAAAAAATACAATGCCACACTACTCTATGTTGGTGATGCTGAACGAGAGCGCTACAGGGTTGCTATTTCAGTATCAGGACTTGAGAAAATATATTCTGCTGATGGAACAGAGATTTTCAGAATTACAGGATGACCGGCATCAGGTACATTTATTATAAAAACTGATGATAATTTTTTAGTTCCCGGCCAGTCCTTCACAAACCTTTATTTCCGCTCCTGATGAAATGATATGGCTGCATCATTGCTGACTGATGAGTAATGAAGGAGCATTCTACTCCTGAATGAGGTGAGTTATGGCAAAAGGTTACGTTAAAACCCAGGCTCCGGAAGAGCTTCAGAACAAGGCGCTGGAAGCCCTTGAAGTTGCACGGGATACAGGAAAAATCAAGAAAGGATCTAACGAGGCCACAAAAGCCATTGAGCGGAGTATCGCCCAGCTCGTATTGATTGGCGCTGACGTGGAACCTGAAGAGATTGTTATGCACCTTGGACCACTCTGCGATGAGAAGAAAGTACCCTACATCTTCATCAACAAGCAGAATGACATTGGCGCCGCAAGCGGTCTTGATGTAGGCTCCGCTGCTGCTGCAATTGTAAAACCCGGAAAGGCAAAAGAAACGATAGACGATCTTACCAAGCAGCTTACTGCCCTGAAGGCGTGAGGTTAACTATGGCAGACGATGCTACGCCAGCCGAAGTGATAGAGGTAGTTGGCTCAACCGGCATGCATGGTGAAGCAATGCAGGTAAAGTGCCGTATCCTCGATGGCAATAATAAAGGGCGGATCATAACCCGCAATACTGTTGGTCCAATCCGCGAAGGAGATATTGTAATGCTCCTTGAAACTGAACGCGAAGCAAAGAAAATGTCGAGGCGGTGAAAGATATGGTTGAACAACATCCCTGCAGCTTCTGTGGCATCCAGATTGAACCCGGTACCGGTAAAATGTATGTCAGAAAAGACGGTACTATCTTTTACTTCTGCGGCACCAAGTGCCAGAATAATTACAAGCTCGGAAGGGTCCCGCGTCGTGTCCAGTGGACTCATGCAGGGAAAAAGGCTGCCAGCAAGGAGTGAAGAACTCCATGGACCGCACTTTTATTATGGTCAAGCCGGATGGAGTTCAGCGGAGCCTGGTTGGCGAGATCGTAACCCGGTTCGAAGCAAAAGGATTGAAACTTGCTGCGGCACGTTTCGAAAAACTTCCCGAAGTACGGGTGACAGAGCAGTACCAGGAACATCTCACAAAACCATTTTTCCCGTCCCTTAAGCAGTATATCATGGGCGGACCCTGTTTTCTCATGGTCTGGGAAGGCAGAAATGCGGTTGCGATTGCCCGTAAACTGATAGGTGCGACCAATCCTTCGGATGCACTACCCGGAACAATACGAGGTGATTTCGGTATTGACATTGGCCGGAACGTCATCCATGGTTCCGACTCGCCGGAAAGTGCAGCCCGCGAGATTGCTATCCATTTTAGGCAAAATGAACTGGTTACATATACCCGGATTGATGAATCCGTTCTCTACGAATATTAACATCCCTTTTTTATCTGCCGCAATTAAATGCAAACATAATATCCATTAGTCTTTGGCATGGCCATTTAACTTAATGGCAGGGGATATCCTCATTTTTGCACTCTTTCCGCTCTCTTCAATTATCAATATTGTCAATCTACTCGGTGCCACCATTATTTACGTATCCTTCACTGCGTCCATGAACCAGCATGCCCGCGATGCTATTGCAAAAGATTCCTGCTGGGCATAACCTTCATAATCTTCCTCTTTGTTGCGGTGCTGGGCGCGTGGATACTCCAGATCCTCATCATCAGTCTTGAGGCATTCAGGATTGCCGGAGGAATTTTGCTATTGGTATAGGTATGGAAAAGTCATATGCAAAAACATCACGAACAACACTTTCTCCCACCGAGAAGTACGATTTACTGGAGAGGGATGATATCTTCATTATCCCCCTTGTGATCCAGATGATTGCAGGACCGGGAGCTATTAAGACAACGATTGTGCTGATGAACGAAACTATTGTCATAACTCCTTTTACTATAGGGATTGTTTTATTCTCAATTGTGAATTCTATTGTGATAACGTATTATATGATGCGGAATTCAGATTATATCATGAGCAGGATAGGGCAGAGAGAATACCGTACGATCAACCGCTTTATGGGCATGCTGCTCATTGCAATGGCAATTCAGTTTGTTATAAACGGCATCAGTCTGGCATTTCCTCTGTTAGCCGGGAGATAATTATGGGGGATTGGGATCTTACATCTATTGGATTAATCGTGATCGTTTGCAGCATCACCGTTGCCGGTATCATTATCGGCGCGTTGCTTCTTGGTTTTCCGGTTGGCCGTGCACCTTTTCTCCTAATTATAACCTTGGTACTTATTGTTATGGGTGCGATTTCCATTTTTTATGACAATGCGAAAACAAATGAGAGCAGATGAAGGCAAGCAGGGGGATGGAGGGCATATCATCAGAGTGTGCAGTGCGCAGTTCACGAGTACCTGGGAAGATCCGGAAAAAACGCTCACCAGAGCAGAAATATTCATCCGGCATGCAGCTGATTGTGGCTCAAAACTGATCTGCTTCCCGGAACAGTTTGCAACAGGCTGGGATCCGCTACCCCGAAAAAATATCCAGGATCTCTATGGGAGCATACTGTCATCTCTTCAGGCATATGCTAAAGAATACCGGATTGGTATCCTTGGATCGTTTCGGGAAGCACATAATCCCCTCCCCAAAAATACTGCTGTTGCTATCGGGAAAGATGGAAGAATTCTTGCCACCTATGCAAAGATGCACCTGTTTTCTTTATCTCACGAACATGAAGGGAACTCCCCGGGTAGAGATCTTGGGATATTTACCTTTGATGCACTTACCTGTGGTATTGCAATCTGTTATGACCTCCGGTTTCCTGAACTTTTCAGAATTTATGCACACAAAGGCGTGCAGGTTGTTTTTGTTCCTGCAGCATGGCCTAAAAACCGCATCAGGCACTGGGAGCTTTTCATCACGGCCCGCGCTGCAGAAAACCAGATGTATATTATTGGAATAAATACGACAGGAAATACTCCGGTTGATCTTTACGCGGGTGCATCAATGACTGCAGATCCCCATGGTACTATTATCAGTCGTGCCAATGAGGCAGAGCAACTGCTGTTCTCGGACATTGATCCAGGGGAGGTAGAGAGTACCCGACGGACTTTTCCTGTAGAGAGAGATCGGAAAGATGCTCTTTATCACTCTCTTCTATTAATGAGAAAATAATGTAAAATATCTCATGATTAATCATCCTAATCTGATTGATAAAAAACCGGGAATCTGCCCGTACATTCTTTCAAAATGCACTCCCTTTCAAAATGCACTCCTATATGTAATTAAAAGACCAATGCTATTGCATGTACCATCTCGTGTGCGTCAATTGTGAGGCAACCTATCCCGCTGACGAGATTCTTTACAATTGTAAAAAATGCGGTCATCTCCTGGCCGTGAAGTACCCTCTTGAGGAAATATCTGTAACAAGAGCATTGTGGGAGAGCCGTCCGCTCTCTGTCTGGCGGTACCGTGAACTGCTTCCTGTACAGGTCGAGCCTGTTACCCTTCAGGAAGGAGGGACGCCCCTGTACCATTTACAACGGCTCGGGGAAGAGATGGGTTTAAAACACCTCTATGCAAAACACGAGGGGATGAATCCCTCCGGTTCATTCAAGGACCGGGGAATGACTGTTGGTGTTTCCATGGCACTTCAGCTGAAAAAGAAGAGCGTGGCCTGCGCAAGCACGGGAAATACTTCAGCAAGTCTTGCAATCTACGCAGCAAAAGCAGGCATACCGGCAGTGGTTCTCCTTCCTGCCGGAAAGGTGGCGGTGGGAAAAATCGCCCAAGCACTCATGCACGGCGCTAAGGTGATCTCAATTCGTGGAAACTTTGACCGTGCTCTGGAGATGGTGCACGATCTTTGTTTATCTCACGGGCTTTATTTGCTGAATTCGATAAATCCTTACCGGCTTGAAGGGCAGAAAACGATCGGTTTTGAAGCTCTTGATCAGCTCAGTGAGATCCCCGACCGGTTTGTATTGCCGGTGGGCAATGCCGGAAATATTTCAGCGGTATACAAAGGATTCCTGGAGTTACAGGAACTGGACTTAATGGATCGGTTACCGATGATGACCGGTATACAGGCAGAAGGATCGAGCCCGGTTGTGCGTGCGATCCGTGAGAAGCTGCCGGAAGTAATCCCGGAGCAACATCCCGAAACTGTAGCAACTGCCATACGAATTGGTGCACCGGTGAATGCTGAAAAAGCCCTCACAGCGATACGGATGACAGGTGGGCTTGCTGAGTCGGTCACTGATGCGGAGATCCTGCAGATGCAGCGGGATCTCGCCAGAAAAGAGGGAATAGGTGTTGAGCCTGCATCAGCTGCTTCCGTGGCAGGCGTCCGAAAACTGGTGGAACAAGGAATGATCGAACGGCATGAGCGGATTGTCTGTGTAGTAACCGGACACCTGCTCAAAGACCCGGATACGGTGATTAAACAATGCGAACCTCCGACCGAAATCAATGCAGATCTACCATCGCTGCTGTCTGCGCTGCACTTATAATCTCACTACTTGCAATTCACCCTGCTGGAGCGCTATCAGCTGACTATCAGGTTTTTCCCAACGGGACTGCGTACCGGGCAATGATAGAGATTGCGGAGGTGTCACGGTACGAGTTTGTCGATACCGGTATGCTTGGTGAACCTTCACCTCTTATTGTAGGAGATATACAGCTTTTTGGGAATTGTTCTCCATGCCGGTTCAACCAGACCCCTCCTTCTTTTACCAGCAATGTCATGGCCATAACATTTGAACGTGGAAATTATACCGTGTCATATATCTCACCTATTCGTGATAACCACATTCAGGCATCCTTCAAGAGTCCCTATCATGTCAATATTTCCCTCCCGCAGGAATTCGATGTGCAAAACCCCCTGCTTGCCGGTATCAGCCCTGGGGCTAATATAACGCTCTTTTCGGATAATACAACCCTCATCCGGTGGAATAATACCCTGGCGGTAGATCTCAGGTTCTACGATCAGGGCCGTGAAACACTCTTGTATTTTTTCCTGCAGTTCATGGTGATTATCGCTGTCGTGATGCTGCTTCCGTACCTTATTACGATGAGGAAGAAGGAGAAATAAGGCACTGATAAAGGGGATTGAGAAAACCTGTCTGATTGATCATGTTTACTTCTGTCCAAAAGAGTCTGTCTGGGTCTTTTTCCAGCTACAATAATGCGCCTGATGACATAACAAACGGATTTTAGCTGAATTTCCTGAACAATAGAACTGCATTTTCACTAATAAGAGCTCAAAGATCAGTAAAAACAGGGAAACAGGGACCTTAACTGGCTTATTTTTCCCCTTCAATCAATAATTGTATCCTGTTAATAATGAAAGATTTCACTAAGGAAAATATCAGCATAGTAAAAGATAATCCAGAATATGCCATGTTAAAAGTGTAAGAATTATTTGTTTCCCTTAACTGATTCAATGAATTCCATTATACGGATTTCATATTGGATATCCTAGAATATCTTACTAAGTATTACGAGTACGCAGATTTTTTTAAAAACCTTAAAAAACAATCAGCTATGATATTCACATTGCTGATGCTGCAATGACCATGGACGACGATCTCTCCCGGATTGGAATTTCACTCCCAAAAAACCTGCTCGATCGGTTCGACGAAATACTGAACTACCGCGGTTACTCATCAAGATCAGAAGGTATCCGCGATGCGATTCGCACCTACATTACCTACTATAAATGGATGTCTGATGTCAGGGGAGAACGAGAAGGAGTCATAACAATGGTTTACGATCATGATCAACGCGGACTCCTCACTACCATCACCGATATTGAACATGAACATCACTCAATTATCAAGGCGTCCCTCCATTCACATGTAACCCACGACAGGTGTCTTGAAGTGATACTGGTTCATGGGGACGGGACACAACTAAAGACACTTGCCGAGCGTCTGATGTCCCAGAAAGGTGTTGAGTCAGTGAAACTGACGACAATTTCTATCGAAGAATGAAAAGTATCAGCAAAAGGATAGCCCTTAGTACAATTATTGTTGTTTATTAGGTTGTGTAGGAGAAATTCTGCCTCCCAGCTACAGATGGCTGTGTTTCTCCCAGGTTGAAAATAAAAAATCCACTTAAAAAGGATGTCATTTTGGGGTCTTGAAGTGCAGCCGGAAACCAGTACTGCTGCTACAAGGAAAATAACACAAATCTCGGGAATGTTTTTTCAAATGAATGCCTCTTCTTTTCGTATTAAGAGTTCATTTCCAGTATTAGTTACAGATCTATTGCGAGACATGACTACAGGAAAAATATTCAAGTGGCTGTTGGAATCCGGAATCCGGAATCCGAATCGCAATTCCCAATCCTACTCATACCAGCGTCTTCTGCGGATTATTGAGATGCTTTTTTGCAGCGGATGTAACCTCCCTGCCCTGGGGTGTGCGTTTTAAAAATCCGATCTGGATCAGATATGGCTCATATACATCTTCTATTGTCCGCACTTCCTCCCCAACCGAGATAGCAATGGTCTTTGCTCCAACAGGGCCGCCATCAAAATCTTTGGCAATAACCGCGAGGATGCGCCTGTCCAGTTCATCAAGACCAAGCTCATCGATCTGCATCATGGTAAGCGCATTACAGGTAATATCGCGCGTAATGGTGCCATCCCCTTTAACAATAGCATAATCCCTTACCCTCCGGAGCAGCCGGTTGACAATCCTTGGAGTGCCCCGGCTCCTCCTTGCAATTTCCAGGGCTCCATCAGCGGTCATCGGGATCTTCAGGATTGAAGCGCTGCGCGTGACGATCTTAACCAGTTCATCAGGGATATACAAATCGAGCCGGGAGATGATGCCGAACCGATCCCGGAACGGTGCACCCAGGAGTCCTTGTTTTGTTGTTGCCCCGATGAGGGTAAAATGTTCAAGGTTCAGCTTAATCGATCGTGCACTCGGTCCTTCACCAATCATCACATCGATGAAATAATCCTCCATCGCCGGGTACAGGACCTCCTCTATAACCGGGTTTATCCGGTGGATTTCATCAATAAACAGTATATCGCCGCATTTTAATGGTGTCAGGAGGGCAGCAATATCCCCTGGTTTTTCCAGAACAGGGCCGGTTGTAGCCCTGACATCTGCACCCATTTCATGGGCGATGATATGCGCTAAGGTGGTCTTGCCAAGCCCGGGAGGTCCGGAGAAGAGGATGTGATCTAAGGGTTCACCACGTTTTTGCGCGGCTTCGATTGCAATCTTCAGTGTTTCCTTTACCTGCTCCTGCCCGACAAACTCATCCAGCCGTGCCGGCCTGATAGTGAGATCGTCTCTTTCTTCTGGAAGCAGTCCGGGGGAGGTGACCCTCTCTGTCATGTATTACCGTTCCTTCAACTTTAAGAGTGCTGCTTTGATAAGCTCCTGTACTGCTGGTGATTTCAGCACAAGAGTCGCAGCATTGACGGCATCTCTTGATTCTTTTTCCGCAAATCCAAGCGATACAAGAGCGCTTACTGCATCGTGAACGGCCGGGCTGGTCCTGCTGGTGTCACTGTATACAATCGTCTGGCTGACTTTCTTCATCTTGTCACGGAGTTCAAGGATCAGCCGTTTTGCACTTTTTGTGCCAATCCCGGAAATCTTTGTCAGTGCCTTTTCATCCTCGTTCAGGATTGCGATCGCAAAATCCTCTATTCCAATCTGCGAGAGAAGGTTCATAGCAATCTGAGGGCCAATCCCACTCACACCGATCAGGATTCTGAACATCTCCAGTTCGCTCTGGTGCATGAAACCATACAGAGTTATCGCATCCTCACGGACGACCATATGCGTGAAGAGTTTAACTGGTTCCTTTTCGTGCGAGAGCATCTGGAGCGCAGGCTGTGTTACCTGTACCTGGTACCCTATGCCTCCAACATCGATAACTACCCACCTGTCTCCTGTCAGAACTGGTTCACCACAGAGATGAGCGATCATTGTACTATCTGAGGATATGGATATGACATAAGGCAATCGAAAGGGCATCAGCGGCATCATCAGGAGTGGGGATCTTAGTAAGCCGGAGCAATTGTTTTATCATTTCCTGCACCTGACGTTTGTCGGCTCGCCCGGATCCCGTGATCGCCTGCTTGATCTGATTTGGTGTGTATTCTGTAATCATGATATTCCGCTTTTCAGCAGCAAGAAGGATTATCCCGCGTACTTCACTAACTCGCATGGCTGAGGAGATATTTTTTGTAAAGAATAATTTTTCAAGCGAGAGATGGTCGGGCGGATATTTATCAAATAGTGCTTCGACTGCCGTATATATTTTTAATAATCTCTCCGAAGCGCGGAGATCCCTGCCGGAAGTTTCTATGCATCCATAGTTGAGGGGCAGGATTTCTCCCTTATTCACTTCAAGCACCCCATACCCCAGTCGGGCAAGCCCGGGATCAATCCCAATAACGATCATTTACGCAGTAGCTCCTGATCAGGTATTTGTCGCTCCTGTATTATACTGAACATGGTAAGTGGTGTGAATGTGATTATTAAAAACAAAAATTTGGAAAAATTCCAGTATCCGCCTTCATACTTTCAACTTCACGTAAGGGATTAAAGGAGACGAAACCAAGCGGAAAAATAATTAGTAATTCTCGCTGTATAGTTCGAAATATGCTCTCGGGTGATCACACGCAGGACATTTAAGGGGAGCCTCTTTACCTTCGTGAACGTAGCCGCAGTTCCTGCACTTCCAGTGTTCCGGAACATCCTTTTTGAAGACTTCGCCCCGCGTAAGGTTATCAAGTAATTTACGGTAGCGCCGCTCGTGATATGACTCCACTTTAGCAATCTCCCGGAAAGTTCGTGCCACTTCGGGAAATCCTTCTTTTTCCGCTACACTGCCAAAACCGGGATACAGAGTACCCCATTCCATTTTCTCACCGTCAGCAGATACTTTTAAGTTGTCGGCAGTCGTCCCGATGATGCCAGCCGGGTAAGCAGCGGTAATCTCCACAATCCCGCCTTTCAGGAGCTTGAAGAATAATTTCGCATGCTCTTTTTCATTATCAGAAGTTTCTGTAAAGATCTCGGATATCTGTTCATATCCTTCCTTTTTTGCAGCACTCGCAAAGAAACTGTACCGCGTGCGTGCCTGTGACTCTCCTGCAAATGCTGCAAGAAGATTCTTTTCTGTATTGCTTCCTTTTAACTCCATGATACCTCCTGTTTTTGACGGTTATCAGACCAGTCCGGCTCATCAGTACGATGCCCGAACAATGATCGAGTATTGAGCGTTCGTGTTTATAAGATTTTGATCTCCTGAATGAAAGGAGGGAAAAGAAGACCAGTGCTATATATCGATATGCAAAACACGTCTCACAGTTTCAATATGTGTTGTCCACAGAATCTTCAGATATCTGTTGTATCGCTCGCAAAGATTGAAATTATCAAAATAATCCTTTATTTCTCAAAAAAATATGCCAAGAAGAAAATTTATTTTATCAGCCCGAATGATTTCAGCGTTACATCGCTATTTACTGCTCCGACATGATACACAGATCCTTCAGACAGCTCGTTGATAATGACTTCTGCCGGGGAGAAGAGCGAGGTATCAATCTGGTAGAAGTCATAGTTAGCTTCCTTGAAGATATCATTGAAGGGCTTACCGTAGCCCTTGGACTTATTACTTGGGATCTTTTCGAGGTAGTCCTTGATCTCGGGGGCCTTCATTGTCAGGTTGATCCGCCCATGATAGATTGTAGCGTCATTAGTGACCCCCATGGCAAGCTTTGCGCCCCTGACTGGCGGGATGGGTGCAGTTCCAATAGCAGCAATGATTTTTCTGGTGTCAAATCCGAGCTCGTTGAGCTTATAAATCGAAGTTTCGACGCAACGTCCGGACACTTGGATTGATCCGACAATAGACGAGGTAGGAGCAACAACAGCACAGACATTAGCCACGTCAATATGACATTCCTCTGCAATCTTTTTCATTACCTCTCCATTCGGAAGGTGGTCGCTCTCCAAACAGATCACAGCACAGTCGTAATCGTCTTCGTATTCGATCACTTCAAACGTGTGTTTTGGCTTGAGAGAGAGAGCCCGTGCCGGACCGCTTCCCATTGCAAAATAGTTGCCCACCTTGACGGTCCACCCGGCTTTCTGTGCACCGAGGCAGGCAACTGACGGGAAATCGGTCATGACGTCAATAAACGGCATTGGGAAATCCTTGATATGCCCCATACGGAAATTGACCTCGCCAAGGCCGCCCATGCAAATCTCGGTGAATGCCCTGCCTGCTGCATATCCACCCCGCGTGCTCACACCGCAATCAACGATACGTGCTCCATTGTCCAGTTCATGATACGTACAGTTGAATTCCTCTGGAATTTCGGCTAAATTCTCAAATATCTCCAGTGCCAGTTCATTAACACTCAGCATGTACAAAAACCCCTGCATCATAAAAGAGGGTTTGGCAACGTATAATATTTTTTAAAATGATCTGCTATTATGCGAGATATTCGAGGACTTTTGACGGGTCGTACCTCAGGGTGATGATCCGTGTTCTCCCTTTCCCGTTACGGTACTGAAGGTTTATCAGCCGCATCGCATCCAATTTTTTTACAATTTCATAGAACCGGGTATAACCAAGAGACAACGATTCTTTGACAGACTTATACACATCACCTGCATTCATCTCATGTTCTTTTGCACTTCTTTCCGCAAATGATTTGAGGATCATCCGCTCCTCTTCCTTGAGTGTTTTAATGGTATAGGAAAGGTGTAAGTATTTGGAGACTTCATACGCCCCACAGATATCCTCACGCCCGATACTGCGCCGGGCTGCCCGTTCTGCACTGAGTGTCGCCCGTTTTAAGAGATCTATGCCTACTCGAAGGTCCCCGCTCTTGAGAGTCTGTTCGACTACAAGATTAAGCAGTTCTTCGCTCAAAACGCCCTGAAACAGGCCCTGCATCACCCGTGCCTTCATGATGTCCTTGATTTCAGCATTCTCATACGGGGGAAAATAGATCTCGGTTGGACGGAAGACGGAAGCGACACGTGCATCAACCGCTCGGGATAAATCAACATCAAGATCGCTGACAATCACAATAACTCCGATCCGTGTTCCCTCGTAGGTCTCATGGGATCGAAGAAGTGTATAGAGCACCTTGTTTATCTCATTTTCATAGAGGAGGTAATTTGCATCATCAAGCGCGACAAGCAGTACAATCTCCTCCTTCACCAGGAGGCGGGCAACAGCATCGAACACCTGCTTGAAAGAAGTACCTGATGATGGGGGAAGGTGCCCGGCAAGCTTTTTGTAGATCTGGGAAATTATTGCAAACTTGGTATTATCGATCTGGCAGTTAATATAGACAGGCACAAGTTTTTTCGTTGTTTCCTCGATCTCTGCAAAGAGTTTCCGGATACTGGTAGTCTTACCTGTTCCGGGCAAACCCTTACAGATAGTATTGAGAGGTCTCCCCCCTCTGAGTCCTGGTCTTATCTGGAACGAGAGTTCGCGCATCTGGGCATCCCGGAATTCAAACTGATCGGGAACGTAATCAATCTCTAGTACCTCAGGGTCGCGGAAGAGAGTTTCATCCCACATCAGCAGGTTCTTTTTCATCTCACTACACCTCTACGCCAACGGTATTAACTGCATTGGATTATTTCCGGATTATAAGATAGGTTTTCCCGTTCGATCTTAAAACAGGGACAAATCTATATTATTAAACAAAGAAAAAGAAGGAGTCCGGTGCGGCAAGTGATGAAAGTTACCCCCACTGACCGGATGATGAAGCAGGGGCCTGATGCCGCATACCTTATGAAAAGAGGAAGTTTAAAAAATCCACGGCATTTTTTATTCCCAGTCCCCCGGACCTTGCCGCCTCTTCCGAGAATCGTTCCGTAGCATCCTTTTCTTTCCCCATGACAACAAAAGGAACCGGATCCCTTGTATGGGTCTTAACCCTGATGGGAGTCGGGTGATCGGGAAGCAGTGCGATTACACCCTCAAATTTCTCAAGTATCATACCTATGACCCCATCTACTCTCTCGATTGCGCGAACCTTCTCTTCAATGTTCCCCAGATGCCCGGCTTCATCCGGTGCTTCAATATGGATATAGAGAAAATCAAGGTGTTGTATAGCATCAAGCGCATAGCTTCCTTTGGCATCATAGTCAGTATCGAGATATCCGGTGGCACCCGGAACTCGGATCACTTCCATACCGGCACACCGGGCAATCCCTTTTAAGAGGTCAACGCCAGCAATCACACCTCCTTTCTTACCATACTTCTTCTCAAAGGACGGAAATGCAGGTTTATGTCCCCCACTCCATGGCCAGATCTGGGTCGCCGGAAGTTTACCGGATTTTTTTCGCGCAGAATTAACCCTGTGTTCGAAAAAGAGATCCTTGCTTTTTTCCATGCATCGCATGAGCAGCCCGGCATCTCCGCCTTTCGGGAGATAACCTTCAATGTTTTTCCCCACGATATCATGCGGAGGGGTGGACGTTGCACCTTTCCCATTACGGACAACCAGCAGATTGCGATAGCTGATTCCCGGCCTGAACATCACTTCAGGGATCTTTTTTTCAAGTGATAAAAAAAGCTCAGCACCTTCCGGACTAGATATATGCCCGGCTGAGAAATCGGTCATGATTCCGTTTTCCACGGTCACCAGATTGCAACGGTACGCAACATCACCTGGTGTAAGATCAATATCCATGCTCATTGCCTCAAGAGGCCCCCTGCCGGTATAATACTTCTCTGGATCATAGCCTAGAATGGACATATTGGCTATGTCACTGCCTGCTTCAAAATTATCAGGAATTGTCCGCAGCATTCCGCATGCACCGTTTTTCGCCAGCCAGTCCATATTCGGCGTTTTAGCATATTCAAGAGGGGTTTTTCCACCGAGCTGTAAAAGTGGTTCATCCGCCATACCATCGCCGATAATTACAATATACTTCATGGGAATCACGGGTGTAATGATTTAGTTGGACAATCCCTGCACCTTATTGCAGGTGCTGTCGTTCCGCGAGCATAGACCTTACAGCGATCTGCACACTCTCCCTCGAACCAATTTGAGGTTTCCAGCGGAGAGCCTTGATTTTGTCTATGGCAAGCTGCATCTTTGGTACATCCCCTATCCATCCACGGTTACCTCCAGTAAACCTGAACTTCGTCTGAGGGATGTGCATCTCTTCTGTAACAATCTCCGCAATACTTTTCACGTCAATCCAGTCATCAGAACCGATATTGAAAGTGTTAACTGTGTCACTTACATGCCCGACTGCATAGAGCATCGCAGCAACACACTCATGCACCTCAAGGTAGGATTTGATCTGTTTGCCATCACCGAGAATCTCCAGCTCTGCCGGGTTTTTTTCAAGTTTTTGGATAAAGTCGCTGATCACACCATGGCCGCTCCTCGAACCGATAATATTGGCAAAACGAAACGTCCATGCTTTCATGCCAAACGAATGGCAGTACGCGGAGATAAGTGCTTCACAGGCCAGCTTGCTGGCACCGTACACGGAAATGGGCTCGAGCGGGGTATAACTCTCCGGTGTCGGGATGACAGCAGCATCACCGTAGACCGTGGATGTCGATGTGAACACAAGTTCAGGAACATCGTGTTGGCGCATGGCTTCGAGAACACGGTAGGTAGCCATAATATTGTTCTGCATTGTCGGTTCGGGATTCACAGCACTCTGACGGACATCAGGGTCCGCGGCGAGATGAAAGAGCCTGTCCGCCCCCTTAATGGTATCCTGCCAACCATCATCAAGCAGGTCTCTTTTCACGAACCTGACCTTGCAGGAGTCGATATGCCGTGCAATCGTTTCCCTTCGCCCGGAGCAAAGCGAATCAATCACGAGGACTTCGTTACCCTGTGCAACGAGAGTATCAACAAGGTGCGAGCCGATAAACCCGGCGCCGCCCGTTACGATATCAAACATCATAACCTAATATGTAATCCATGCTATAGGATTACTGGTATGTTCATCGGGATCGATCACGGAACAACCGCGATGCGTTTTGCTGGAGAAACGGGGCAGTTCAAGATATCGCGAGAAACTGCAAAAGAGTTCTCGATACAGGACCTGTCAAGGTTATGTCCGGTCGATGAAATTGAAGGTATTGCACTCTGCTATTCGATGGGGGACAATATTTCGGCAATTACCTGCATCAAAAAAGTGAAAAACCGTGGACTCATCAGCCAGGATGGGGCAGGACAACATATTGGTGGCGGGACGAAGGTCTTTGATGAGGTAGCAAAGAGCGGGATTCCTACTGTCGTTATTCCTGGTCTCCATCGGAAATCCCCTACGGATCCCCGTTTTAAGGTATATTCACACCAGTCGAGTCCCGAAAAAATAGGAATTGCATACGAAGTCAGCTGCACGCTGGGTCATGATATCATTGTATCCGACGTGAGCTCAAACACGGTTACACTTCTTGTTACAGCGGGTAAAGTAGTGGGCGCATTTGATGCCTGCATCTTTGCACCCGGTATTCTTCATGGCGCACTCGATGTGGATGCGATACGACGTATCGATGCGGGGGAATGCACGGCCAATGAAGCTTTCCAGCACGCTGGAGTGAAATTCTCCCTTCCTGAACATAAGCGCATGCCGTCCATTGCTATGTTTTCTGCGATGGAATGTGCCGCGCTCCTCATGTTAAATCCTCATGCAATGGTAGCACTTGCCGGCAGTCTCGCACCAATAATCGCACCTGATGTTGAGGCATTTCTTGGCCGAAAAGTGGCAGTCTTCGATGAATGGTGCGCCTCAAGGGGTCTGGCCAGGATTGCCCGGGATGTTTTTTGCGGAAATACCGAAATTCTCGGGCTTGATATAGATCTGTAGATTTATATCGATTAATCATGTAAGAATAATGGGGATTTTTCTTGAGAGAGTTACGTATCCACGGCAGGGGCGGGCAGGGATCCGTCACGGCTGCTGAATTAATTGCCGTTGCCGCATTCGAGGGGGGGGTCTTTGCCCAGGCTTTCCCGGCATTTGGTGTTGAGCGCCGGGGAGCACCGGTCCAGGCTTTCGTCCGATTCGATGATAAAACAATCCGGAAACGGAGTCAGGTATATGAACCGGATTACATTATTGTGCAGGACAGCACGTTAATCAAAGATGTGAATGTGTTCCAGGGGGTAAAAAAGGGCGGGATTGTAATCGTGAACACAGAAAAAAAACCTGATTATAAGGTACCGGAAGGAGTGAAATTGATTACAATCGATGCAACTACCATAGCATTAAATGCAATTGGTCTTCCCATCACCAATACATCACTGATGGGAGCGTTTGCTGCCGCATCAGGAGAAATAAAATTCTCCGCGCTGGAAAATGCACTCAACCACCGGTTCCCAAAAGAACTCGCGGTAAAAAATATCGAAGCTGCCCGGCAGGCATATAATATCATCAAGGGGGCAGCATAATGGCACTTGCGGTAGGATGCCGGGCACGGCCAGGAAAGTCGCGTGATAATATCACCGGCTCGTGGCGTGTTTTCAAACCGGTTTTTGACAAGGAAAAATGCACAAAATGCGGGTTATGCATGACCCTGTGTCCCGAGGGATGCATCCATGAAACTGAAGAGGAATTCGTAGCCCCTGATTATACGTATTGCAAAGGTTGCGGGATCTGCGCTGAAGAATGCCCGGGTGAAGGAATTGAAATGAAACTGGAGGAGAAGTAAATGATGGAGATAACCGAAGGATCGCATGCCGTGGCAGATGCAGTCCGTCTCTGTCGTCCGCAGGTGATCTCAGCATACCCGATTACGCCGCAGACGCATATCGTCGAGGCACTCGCTGATATGGTTGCAAATTGTCAGCTTGACGCGGAATACATGACTGTCGAGAACGAATTATCTGCGCTTTCAGCCTGCATTGGTGCAAGCGCTGCAGGTTCCCGCACCTATTCTGCAACAACATCACAGGGACTCGCACTTATGTTCGAGGTATGTTTTAATGCCGCAGGCATGCGTCTCCCTATCGTGATGTCCATTGCCAACCGGGCTCTGGGTGCACCCCTGTCAATCTGGAATGATCAGCAGGATTCAATATCTCTCCGGGATGCAGGCTGGCTCCAGTTCTATGCCGAGGATAACCAGGAAGCAACTGACCTGCACTACCTAGCATACCGTGTTGCCGAAGACCATTCAGTTCTGCTCCCCGCATTTGTCTGCTTTGATGGCTTCATCCTTTCTCATACCTATGAACCCATCAATATGCTCTCGCAGGAGGATGTCGATCGATTCCTTCCGAAATTTTCACCCTACGAACGGCTTGATGCTGCTGATCCGATCAGTTTTGGTATGTATGCCACACCGGATTATTATCATGAATTCCGGTACGAAATGGATCGTGCCCTAAAAGAATCAAAGGCAATCATCTATAAGAGAGGAAAGGAATTCGGCCAGATGTTCGGGAGGGATTATAGTGCGATGGTCGAAGGGTATCGGCTTGAAGATGCAGATACGGCGATTGTAGCAATGGGCTCAATCTGCGGTACAACCAAGGACGCAATCGATGAGATGCGTGATGAAGGCAAAAAAGTTGGCCTGCTCAAGATCCGTGTTTTCCGTCCGTTTCCCACTGAAGAAGTGGCAAAGGCACTTTCCCATGTACACCGAATTGCCGTGCTTGACAAGAACATTTCACTGGGTGCAAAAGGTGCAGTTGCCTTGGAAGTCAAGGATGCACTCTATGGTTCCGGCATACCGGTAAAGGGTTATATCATCGGTCTTGGCGGAAGAGACGTCAGAAAGAAAGACATCAAAGCGATTGTCGCACTCGTCGAGAAAGGGCAGGGCGATATGTTCTATGGACTGCGCAGGGAGGTGCTGTGAGATGGTCGACAAAACCCTTGAATTATTTGATTGCGGACACCGGGCATGTGGCGGGTGTGGTGCAGCACTGGTGGCAAGACTGGTAACAAAAGCTGCCGGCCCGGATACCATTGTTGTTTCATCAACGGGGTGCATGGAAGTGTTCTCCACACCCTACCCGGAGACTGCCTGGAAGGTGCCGTGGATTCACTCCCTCTTTGAAAATGCTTCGGCAGTTGCATCCGGTATCGAAGTGGCGCTCAAAAAACAAGGCAGGAAAGAGAAAGTGGTGGTCATGGGGGGTGACGGGGCAACTTTCGATATCGGTATGATCTGTATCAGTGGTGCCTTTGAACGCGGTCATGATATCACATACATATGCTACGACAATGAAGCCTATATGAACACCGGCATCCAGCGTTCAGGTGCCACTCCCTATGACGCGAGTACTACAACAAGCCCGTCAGGTAAATGTTCATTTGGCAATAAACGTCCCAAAAAAGACATGCCGCAGATTCTTGCAGCACATGGCGCTCCATACGTTGCAACTGCTTCAATAGCTTATCCTGCGGATCTCATGAAAAAAGTAGAGAAGGCGATTAATACCAAAGGTCCCTGCTACGTTCAGGTCCATGCGCCCTGTTGTACCGGGTGGGGTTTTGAAGGGGAGCAGACCATTGCTGTTGGCAAACTGGCAATCGAGACAGGACTCTGGGTCAATTATGAAATGGTCGATGGAAAAGTAGTAAAAGCAAAAAAAGTCGTGCGCAAGCCTGTCGAAGAATACTTAAAAATCCAGAAACGGTTCCGTCACCTGTTCAAACCAACCCGGCAGGGTGCTGAAATCGCTGCCATCCAGGCTATCGCTGATAAAAATGCAGAAAAATATGCCATCGATATTAAACTTAAAAAAGAATAAATAATTATTGTCTTTTTTTTACCTGTAATGATCCCTGCTGCTTCCGGATACCAGGGAATTATCTGGCGGATATCAACAATGTTAATAGGGGGCAGGGAAACATTAGTAAGAGACCGGGCTCGTGGTCTAGTCGGTTATGACGTCGCCCTTACACGGCGGAGGTCGCCGGTTCGAATCCGGCCGGGCCCATGGTATTTTCAGGTCCTCTGTTTTTTTTTAATCTGAAAAATCAGCGGCAGGGAAACTCAAAAATTAATGTTAGTCTGAATCTTACCTCAACACGACGATCAGGCTCGCATTTACGAAAGAAAAAAGGGTAAATATTGCCGGTCATTGTTAAATATTTTTGTCGCTCTGATTTCATGCAGGTTCTCATGCTCCATACGTCATAATGCAACCGGAGAAATTAATATCGCAATTCGCACAGTATTAAAAGAAACAACATATGGGTCAGATTGCGATACAACGTCCCATTCAGACATCTGTAGCTGCTGGTCGAATCCAGTCATTCCACCAGGTAATTCCTGTGTATATTACAATAAAAAAGATTTGAAAATTACCGGTTATTTCTGGTTAATCGATACAAGCCTTATAGAGAAAGTAAGGTTCTGCCCAGCCAGTTCATGATTCTCATCCAAAATAACCGTCGAAGCCGTAACATTAATGACTTTTACCGTACTGACTGTCCCCTCGGTTGTACTTCGGATGGAATAGTACTGTCCTTCTAAAGGAGTTACGTTAACAGGGAATATTGACCGGTTCAGGACATGAACAAGTGAACTGTTGTACAATCCGTACGCTTTTTCAGAAGGAATCCTGACTGTCTTTGACTCATTTACCGCCATTCCGGTGACGGCTTGTTCAAAACCCGAAATCACCATCCCCTCCCCAAGGGTAAACGTCAACAGTTTAGCATCCACGTTTGAGTCAAAAATGGTACCATTATCCAGTGTTCCCGTATAATAGACACTTACGGTATCACCAGTCTTTGCGACAAACGGATTGAATAATGCAATTACGATAATAGCAATAATAACAATTCCCGTTGCCGCCAAAATTCCATATCGGACCTGCTTTTTTTTCCGGGCGACAACTGCTTCTTTACCCTTGATTTTTTCTGATTTCTTCATAGTGCTCGTATACACAATAATCCTGTACCCATATACTTGTTGACTCAGGAACACCTAATAGAAAAGCAAGCAAGAGGATTTTTCATTGCACCCACGTCAGATGAACTGGACCTGATATTCCTGTTGGATTAATGCTCCTGCCATTTTATCATTACTTCACAGGCATAGGTCAAAGATTTGATCAGCTCTATCACGATTGCACTGTATTTATACATTCACAACGCACGTAGTGATGTTGAATATGTCTGATGAGGTAAGAGTTGCAGATGTCGCCGGTAAGAAAGTCCAGTGGGACCCGGCACAGATGCGCAAAATCCAGGAACATCCCTGTTTTTCTGAAAAGGCATGCCACGCATTCGGGCGTTGTCATATTCCGGTAGCACCCAAATGCAACATCCAGTGTAACTACTGTATTCGTGACTTTGACTGCGTGAATGAGAGCCGCCCCGGTGTCACCACAAAAGTTCTAAATCCTGATGAATCCATGGATTTGGTCAAAAAAGTTGTGGACAAATACAATTATATCAAGGTCGTCGGTATTGCCGGGCCAGGAGAGCCGCTTGCAAATGAAGAGACGTTTGAAACGCTCCGCCGCCTTCATGAGCAGTACCCCAACGTCATTAAGTGTATCAGTACAAACGGTCTGTTGCTTCCGGAAAAGATCGACCTGCTCCAGAAATACGATGTTGGGAATATCACAGTAACCCTGAACGCTATTGACCCCGAGATTGGCGCTAAAATCTATCAGTTTATCGATTATAAGGGAAAGCGCTATACAGGGATAGAAGGTGCAAAAATACTCCTCTCCCAGCAGTTAAAAGGTATTGAAGAAGCTGTAAAGCGACACATGATTGTAAAAATCAACACGGTCTATATTCCGGGCATCAACGACGACCATATTCCGGAAATTGCAAAAAAAGTTGGCAAGATGGGGGTCTATACCTTTAACGTAATCCCCCTTATAGCACAATACAAATTTGCAGATATTACACCACCAACACCGGAAATGAAGCGCAAAATGCAGGATGTATGCGGGAAATATGTCAAACAGATGCGCCATTGCCAGCGGTGCCGGGCAGATGCAATCGGAAAGCTTGGGCACGATATTCAGGCGTGCCTGTATGAAAATAAATAATTCTTTTTTTTCTTATTTTCACTTCTTGCCCAAAAAGAGAGCGCTGTTCGCAAATTTATTCTGGCACAGTCTATCCTTTTCATAACAGTTTACCCATTGTATTAAATTCATATGAATTGGAAAAAAAGCCGGATAAAAGAGCAGGGATATAATTTAGTTAAGAATAGTTGTGAATGGTTGGGGTGTTCTTTCAAACATGCTGCGTAATGTCATGATCCGGTTCAACTCATCGATAACCGTTTGCAATGAGGGAGGTATCGCAGAGTCCTCAGCGTTTACTGTCTTGCTATGGTAACTTATAGAGTATTTTATCACATCGACACTGCCGTGTCGAGCCGAATAATTCCCTTCCAGCATCGAAAACTGTGATTTATTAAAAATCATGTTAATTCTATCAATATCCGACTGGTTCAGCTCAATCTCGCGATTAATGTCCTTTCCTGATACAACAGCGACACCGTTGTCAAAGATGACTAAACGATCATTAAAGCCGGCGAACCCCCCAGTACGGTAATAATCAACCAATACAGCAGGTACCAGGGGGTGTGATACAGGAGGAGTTTTCGAACCAAGACAACCGGATACTATTATTATCGCAATAATTAAAAGTCCGAGCAACACCAGCCATTTCTTCATAAAATCCTTCTTTTTCCTTTAAGTCAAAATTTATCATGCTATATTTGAACAACATCGATTTTTGAAGATTTTGCTGCTGCCTTTCGTTCCGGAAGGACCTCTTCAAGGGCTTTGATCAGACTGTCAACTTTTTCATTTGCAAACACAGCTTTGAATGCAGCCAGCTCAGCGGCATTCATGATCATGATGCCCTTTTTCTTCATGGGAAGACCGTGTTCACCTATCGGATTGATGTCTATGGCAAGGGATGCAGCCCTGTTCTTTGTTGCAGGGAGTCTGATAATGGAAACACCTTTTACCGAAGTGTTTTTACGCTCCCAGTCCTGTCCCTCTTCAATAAATGTTTTGAGAGTTTGTGTTAATTCCATAAAAAGAACTATTGATTTATATATTAAAAGGCTATTCGTTGTGATTCGAAAGTGCTTTCAATTCGTAAAACGTCTGACTGTTTGCCTTAACCGACTGCATTGATTACAAGACATGTCATACATGAAACAGTTACAGTTGTTCACTGACTACGGGATTGATCATGCCAGAAATAATCCTATCTCATAACCAGCAATTTTCGCTCGATCAGACACTCGGTTGCGGACAGGTGTTCAGATGGGATCGAACCGGGAATGGATGGTGGTATGGTGTCGTGGGGGAAAGGGTTATCAGAATACGAAAGGACGGTTCCCGGCTTATTTTTAAAGGCGCGCCATCATCATTGATTATCAAGTATTTTTCACTTGATCTGGATCTCCGCCCTATCCTGACATCCATTGACCAGGATCCTTTCATCCATGCTGCGATTAATCAATGTACCGGACTCCGTTTGATCCGGCAGCCAAAATGGGAGTGCCTCGTCTCTTACATATGTTCGACAAACTCCAATATTCCCATGATACGTCGTCGGATTGCAACTATTGCACAACAGTTCGGGAAAGAAATTACTTTTGAAGAGAAGACCTATTTTTCCTTTCCCGATCCTTTTGCCATCTCATGTTCAGGAGGGTATGCAATCTCCGACTGTAAACTGGGTTACCGTACCCCTTATGTCCTTGATACTGCCTGTAAGATTGCTGATGTCAGAAAGTGGGAGGATACCATCACTGCATTGCCCTACGAGGATGCACGCCGCCAACTGATGAAACTGCCGGGAGTAGGACCCAAGGCTGCTGACTGCATACTCCTCTTTGCCTTCCAGAAATACGAGGCATTCCCGGTAGATGTCTGGATTCGCCGGATAATGCAACACAACTATATAAAAACCCTGAGTACCAGTTCGGCGCTCACGACAAAGGAATACGAAACAATACGACGTTTTGCAAAAAGTCACTTCGGTGAGTATTGCGGATACGCGCAGGAATACCTGTATGCTGCACGTGAAAGGTAACCAAAAGAGGTATGATGATAGATTATGTTCCGATATCCCAGCTGCAGAGATATTTTTTCTGTTTTTCTGTCATCTTATCTATTGAGAGTCCAAGCGATGAGAGTTTAAGGTTGGCAACCTGTTCATCAATCTCCTGCGGGACTTCATAGACACCACCTTTGAGAGTCCCGCCGAACTTTGCGATATATTCGGTGCAGAGTGCCTGAAGAGCAAAACTCAGGTCCATCACTTCAATCGGGTGACCCATGCCTTTGGGAGTCGCGAGATTAACAAGTCGTCCTTCAGCAAGAACATGAACCGCTTTTCCTTTCAAAAAGAATGTCTCGATACCTTCACGTTGAATAACCTTTTCCGCATTCCTGTGAAGCCACTCGATATCAATCTCGACATTGAAATGCCCGGCATTTGATAAAATCGCGCCATCTTTTAATATTTTGAAATGCCTCCCATTCATAACACCGATATTGCCGGTAGTAGTGATGAAGATATCACCACGTGCTGCAGCCTCGTCCATGGTCATGACATGAAAACCATCCATATGTGCCTCAAGTGCCCGGCGCGGATCAATCTCGGTAATAATGACTTTTGCTCCAAGGCCATGGGCCTTTTTCGCAAGCCCGCGACCACAATACCCATATCCGGCAACTACCACGTACTTTCCGGCTATCAGCGTATTTGTGGTAATCATTATCGATGCAAGCGCACTCTCCCCTGTCCCATGAACATTATCAAAGAAACGCTTCATCGGAGTATCATTGACTGCGACAACGGGAAACCGGAGTTTTTTTTCAGCTGCCATCGAACGGAGTCGGTGTATACCAGTCGTCGTTTCCTCACAACCTCCTATAACTTTTTTGAGAAGATCGCGTCGTTTTGTATGAATATAGTGGATTAAATCCATGCCATCATCGATTGTTATGACCGGCTTTGCATCGAGAACGAGGTTAATTGCTGCATAATATTCTTCGACAGTACAGGCACGTTTTGCGTAGCAGTGGACATTTTTTACTGTATTAAGAGCATCTGCAACATCATCCTGCGTCGAGAGAGGATTACAGCCAGTTATGTGCACCTCAGCTCCCCCGGCAGCGAGTGTGGAGACAAGGTTTGCGGTTTTGGCCTCAACATGGAGTGCCATTCCGATAGTCATACCGGCAAACGGCTTCTCCTTCTCAAATCTTTTTCTTATAGCTGCAAGTACCGGCATATACTGCGCAGCCCACTCTATCTTAAGCAGTCCTGTACTCATGATACTCCTTGTCGGGGGTGCTTTACCTGAACCTTCCCGGTATTAATGTACCCTATGAGTACGCACGCCAAGTTACATAAAAACTCCCAAAAAATCCATTCCAGCAACACATTCCTGACGGTTTGGGGAAACGTAGATAGGGCTTGCACCCCAAGATTTATCTATGGTGCTCACACGACGGATAATCCCCTGCCTTGACCTCAAGGATGGCAGGGTTGTCAAAGGGACACATTTTGTTTCGCTCCGTGATGCCGGAGACCCTGTAAAGCTTGCACAACGCTACAACGAGCAGGGTGCGGATGAAGTAGTCTTTTTGGATATCACCGCTTCCCAACAGAAACGCGGTACCATCGTCGAACTGATCAAGCGGGCAGCAGACGAGCTATTCCTGCCGCTGACTGTTGGCGGGGGCATCCGCTCACTTGACGATATCCAGCAGATCCTGCGTGCGGGTGCGGATAAGGTGAGTATTAACACAAGTGCGGTGCACGATCCTACTCTTATCACCCGATCCGCTGAGTCGTTCGGCACCCAGTGCATCGTTGTTGCTATAGATGTGCGCAGGAACCTTTCACATAATTCTGATGCTATACCAGTACAGCTTCCAAATGGGAATTCCTGTTGGTACGAAGTGGTTATTTATGGAGGGAGTAAACCAACCGGTATCGATGCAATTGCCTGGGCGAAAGAGGCAGAAGGGCGGGGCGCCGGGGAAATCCTGCTCACCAGCATGGAGACTGATGGTACGAAGAATGGCTTTGATATCCCCATCACAGCGGCAATATCTGACGCAATAGGAATTCCCCTCGTCGCAAGCGGTGGTGTAGGTACTCTGGAGCATTTCTATGAAGGTTTTACTGCAGGAAAGGCAGACGCCTGTCTTGCCGCGAGTATCTTCCACTACGGCGAATTTACTGTCCGTGATGTAAAAGAGTATCTTAAAGGTCGGGGAATCCCGGTACGGCTCTGAGATCGAGCTCAAACGCTGCTACAGGATGCTCCAGTTCAAAGGCATTCAGGACGGCGGGGTGTATCTCTCCAAAAATCCCGGCTTTTTTTCCACTGATGTAAATATCCCCTCTTCTGCCATCAATGAATGCCGGATCTTCTGATTCCTGAATGGTATATCCAATGGAGAGTTCGTGTAAAACTGCATCTGCACATGCATATGCTTCGGAGAAATCGGCACCTGCATGGGTACTGATACCGGCTGCCTGCTGGTGGGTGATACAGGAATGCACAACATCACCAACGGAAAAGATCCGCTGAGGTAGTTCCCGGTGCCGGTTGATGGCCAGGAATTCGAGGAGCAGAGGAATAAGATCAGTTCTTACTTCAGTATTTTCGGTGCTGATAGGATGGAGAACACGGAGGACATCCCCACGTTCCGGCCGCTGCATCCTTTTAAACTGCGTCTCTCCGTTTGTCAGGGTAAATGGCATCACTTCAAGATATCCCAGCCCGCAGAAAACGCCCCGAACGAGACCCGCAAGAACCTGAACCGGATGCGGTTTCCCGACAGTAAAGGTCGCAGGAGGCTTTGCCTGGATATTTTCATAACCATATGCTATAGCGACATCCTCAAAGATATCCCAGTTATGCATGATATCTGCGCGAAAACAGGGTACCTGGACCCTTACCGTGTCCGCCCCTGCCTGCTGTGCACCAAATCGCATCTTCTCCAAAAGCGTTGCCATTTCCTGTGCAGAAAGGGTGAACCCGAGGAGATTGCTGCACTCCCTGACACTCACGATCCGTTCGACAGGAGCAAGGGTCGGTGTCTGGACATTGTTGATCTCAACACTTTCAATGGCACACCCTGCCTCTGCCATCGCCGTACAGATAATATTAACAGCGTCACTAACCGCTTTTCTATCAGTCCCTGTTGTGTCAAGAAGGATATTTTTTGTATCGATGGTCACCCGGGTCCGCTCGCCGTTAATGATCGGTGGAAATGAAAGGACATTGTCATCATCATCAACGATGAGCGGAAAGAGCGGGAAGTCTTTTACAATCTTTGCATAATCCCTGCCTTTAGGATGTTTTTCAAGGATTTCATCCATTGACATCAGTTCGGAAAAGTCAAGCGGGACGAACTTTCGGCTGCGTGGCGATGCAATATAGTGGAACGGGGGCTTGACGGTATCGAGGTCATGGATACCGATAGCTACTTTACTCCTGCCCCTGCCCAGCGCCCAGTGCAGAGATTCCTGAAGGGCCATGATGCTCTGGATCGATTCATCATCGAATGCAATCCCGCGAATAACCGCAGCTCCAAGTACCGGGCGGATGAGAGCAAGAGCAGGATCGATAGTGAACGAAATACCTGATGGTTTGACAGTGTATACGGGAAGACCTGGCTCTATCCCGAGGAAACCCCGCATTGCCCGTGCGACTCCCTCGGGCGAGAAGAGATCCGGCCTATCCGGGAAAAATTCCACGTCCGCATGATCTTCTTCGATACGTTCGACATCAGACCCGATCATTGCAATCTTTGCGAGGATGGTCTTCCTGTCAGCCCTTGTCAACCGTTCGAGATAGCGATAGGGAAGCGAGATGGTGGCCATCACTCACCTCCCGTCATACGGTAGAGTGCCGGCGTATTACGCAGGAATGCAATATCACTGTGGTGCAAATGCCGTAAATCTTTGAGACCCAGACGGAGCATGGCAATCCGGCTTACGCCTAGACCCCATGCGAGGACAGGGTAATTAATACCAAAAGGCGCTGTTACCTCCTCGCGGAAGACCCCGGCGCCACCCATTTCTATCCAGCCAATACCATCGGCATAAACCTCGGCGTCAAGACTGGGTTCGGTATAGGGGTAATAGGATGGTTTAAACCGTACACCCTCAAATCCCATGCGATGGTAGAATTCGCGGAGGATTCCCAGCAGATTGCCGAAATGAACTCCTTCATCCATAACGATTCCCTCGAGTTGTTCAAATTCAGCAAGGTGGGTTGTATCGATCGTTTCACGACGATATACCCTGCCAATACAAAATGCCTTGACCGGTGGATTTGGGTTCTGTACAAGATGCTGGATTGAAACGCTGGTCGTATGCGTGCGCAGCACGCACTGTTCTGCCTTCTCCTCCCTCCATATACCACCCCATCCGGTGGAGGACGTATCTCCACCATATTCATGCATAGCTTTGACTTTTTCATACCCTTTTGGCAGGGGAACGGTTTCCTTAAGATAAAAAGTATCCTGCATCTCCCGCGCAGGATGATCCTGGGGTTGGAAGAGGGCATCGAAATTCCAGTATGACTGCTGGACGATCCCACCATAGAGCTCGCAAAACCCCATTTCAAGCAGGATTTCGCGCATCTCGGAAATAATTCGCTGGTAGGGATGTATTTTTCCCGGATATATCTTCCTTGGAAGTTTCGTCACATCATAACGACGGAGATTTGCATTTTTCCATGAACCTGAAATGATTTGTTCACTGGAGAGAGTCCCCGTCTCTTCACGCAGGTCAAGACCCTTCTCTGCATGAGCAAGTCCAAGGGACGTTATAGATATTTCATACCTGACAGTCTCGGACTCCTGCAGGATTCCGCGTTTGATGAGATCCTTTGTACGCTGACCCCCTGTGATAGGATTTTTCAGAGCGGCTTCATCCTCATCAGTTGAGGGGTTCCCCACTTTAAAGATCATCCCATTATTCACGCTGATAAGCCCCTTCTTGCGCAGCTGTCCAAAACCTATCCTGAACGCAGCGCGTTTCTGAAGATCAGCCAGCGAGATGTTATCATGGATAAATCTCAGGATTTGCGTCTCGGGAAGTCCATTTTTGAGATATTCATTACCCTCATCTGTATAAAAAAATGCCTTTTCGATAAGCCGTTCAAGGCAGACCAGCCCTTTATCCTCCGCAAGGTGTGCCCATTGTACTACAGCTTCCGGTGTCGTATCCAGCATAGTGGCAAGATGGGGGGCATCCGCTTTGTGTTCTTTTACAAGCACCGCAAGCAAACGTTTCTCATTCTGTGTCAGTTCTGCCATTCTACACCTCGATATTTTCCGCTGCTGCGTCCATTTTCTCCTTAAAGTCTTTCAGAAATGCAACCACACGATCTGCTGTCTCCTTCTTGCAGTTGCCACACATGATCTCACCCGACACACATTTCCTGCGGATTTCACCAAGTTCTGCATCATCTGTCACCATATGGAAAAGGTTGAGCAGGTACAGGGAGCACTTGTCCGGTTCCCCGCCAAGGCGCTTCTGTTCCTCAAGCGTCATTCTCCCGCCGGTAATCCCGCTCATCACTTTTTTTCTTACTATTGCTTCAGGCTCATAAAACGATATGATGCTTTCTGGGATACTGCTGGACATCTTGCCACCGGTAAGTCCTGGCATGAAAATATGATATGTTGACGAAGGCGTGTAGAAGGCAAAACCCCCATGCGCCCGCTCGACCTCACGCACTTTGGTTGCAACGTCGGCGCACTGAGCCCCTTTTATATCCACATGACCTTCGTACTTCTTTGCATGCGGAAACGCTGCTTTTACATCATCAAGCGCCTGTTCCGGTGCGTTCTTCGACCTGACGCTTATGTACCCATGTCGCTCTTCAACAGTAAACATGCGGAGTTTGTGGGCGACACCCCGTGTGAGCCGTATGTGCGGATCCTGGTCAATACCAACCGGCACAATCGTTGGAGCGGGTTCGCGATCGATCTGGGGGTATAAGATATCTGCGACCTGCATAATCACGCTGTCAGCATGGGCGAGATCAGTCTCGGGTGAGAACCCATAGATTGCTGTAAGTTCAGAAAAATTTACCTTTGTTGCCGCTTCAAAGGCAAGGTCTTTCAACCTTTCGTTTTTACTCTGGAAATACGTTTGTCCCACAAAATCCAGTGCAGAGAGACAAGCAAGGTATTCCCTGCCAAAGTCCCTGCATTTTTCCCATGATATCCCGCGGACCGCATGCGCTTCCCGGTCAGCGATCGTCACATACCCGTTACCTCCCTGCTCCACATGCCAGACCACTTCTTTCATCACCATCAGGTGGCCGAGATGCGGGTGGCCACTTGGCATGAATCCAGTGAGGACATGAAAAGGTGTGCAGTTGCGTATTGCAGATGCGATTTGACGGTAGTCACGATGGCCGACAACAATTCCGCGGCGGATAAAATACGGAACGATCGGGAGTTCCGGAATTAACGGGGCGATAGGCTCGATGCCAAAATCAGAAAATAGTTTTTCAACATCAACGGACTGGTTGTTTGACCAAGGATTAATCGGCATTTCCTGCATGATGGGCGCTCACAGTTTGATTCGGGAAAATTCGATGAACTGAATTCCGTTAGTATGTACAGCGCCAAACAACATCTTCTTTTTGACACTGTGCGCCATCCGGACCGAACGGGAAATCACGCTCATAGGGAGGGAGGTCTCTTTTTCGACGGCATGCACCAGCATGTCTGAATGAACATTCTTCCCGCAGTAGACGCGGAAATGGTGGCCGAACTTATAGCCTGTCCGCGGGGTGAAATTGTACCCCCTGAGTTCTGTATAGACTTTGTCCTTCGCCGCAAGTTCCCCATCGGTCTCGCCGGCAAGTGCAAAATATTCCTCTTTACAGACGGTTAAATTATCCTTTTTGAGTTCAATATTTCCTTTGCCCATAAGATATAGCAGTTCAACAGGGGCTAGCATAAGACGTTCATCATCAAGCCGTTTGCCAAATCCTGATCGTTCAAGATCCGAATCGGGTGCCGCCAGCACCATCGCTGATAATCCTATCATCAATGCTTCATGAATCATTCCATAAGGCGTATGATTGCAGGATTCAGCCAGTTTCTGGAGTTTAATCTCATAATAAGTCAGCTCTTCCTCGTCATCGACTACAGCGAGAATATACTGCTTTCGCATGTTTTTTGAGACCACAACCTCCTCTATGAGCTTTACAAACCGGATCGGGTCACGTTCTGACAGGACCCGGACAAGGTAGAGCGATTCACCAGTACCGGGTTTTTCACCACGTTTAAAAACCCGGAAATCGTGCGGCCCTGCCTGCACTACATACCCCCTTTCACGCAAATCCCGGTAAACCATAAAACTGCGAAGAAACCCAGGCCGGTCTGCAAACTCAGAAAACAGTGAGTTGAAGGTGTACCCGGAAACTTCAATCTTCTGACGGTGGAATAGATACATGGCCTCTTGGTCTGAGAGTTTCACTCCGTCATATTCCAGACGCCCGTAACCACTTTGTTCATACAGTATGCGCCCCTCTTTTCCCACACGCACCACCGTGCCGTCAAACGTTGCCTTCACTACAGGATCTATTGTCTGTTGATGATAATAAGAGCACGGGAAATAGTCGAAAAAGAACAGCGTTTAATTAAAAAAATTTCAGGTTATCTTTGCACCCGGATTATTTTTTAATTAGAAAGTGCACGATCCAAATGCAGATATAAAATTTTACTCAAATCAGTGAATTTGGTATTCGTGCTATCCAAGATTTACGGCAGGGATAGCCAATCGATGTATGAAGACAAAGTGAATTATCCGGCAAGTTCCCGAACCTTTGCGATATTTCCGGCATCATCACGCCGGTTATCAATAGGTGTCTCACAGACAAGCGGGATAGCAGAAATATCAGGATGGTGAAGGAGAAGCCGGAATCCGTTCTCCCCGATAAATCCCATGCCAATATGCTCATGCCGGTCCAGGCTGCTCCCCAGGTGCCCCTTTGTATCATTCAGATGGATAATTTTGAGGCTGTTGATGCCAATATGCTCATCGAACTGCAGTAAGGTTTCCCTGATACCCGATTCAGTGCGGAGCTCATAGCCAGCAGCAAAAGCATGACATGTGTCGAAACAAACACCGATACGATTTTGATTTTCAAGTCCTTCCATGATCCCCCTGATATGTTCGAAGCAGCTTCCTACACTGTTTTTCTCGCCAGCGGTGTTTTCAAGAAGCAGCATCACTGAATTATCAGACTCTTTCAGTGCTTTATTAATCGCCCTGATGACCCTGACCCTGCCTCCGGCAATCCCGTCTCCTAGGTGATGCCCGAGATGGGTAACAAGATAGGCAATGCCAAGATGTTCGCACCGGTCAAGTTCAGTAGTGAGAGCTGCAATCGATTTATTGTAAATATCCGATTTAGGGGATGCAAGGTTCGGAAGATAAGGCATATGATCAATGGGAATGAGATTACTTGACCGGATTTTAGATCTGAACGTATCGCAGGATTCTTTGGAGAGGGGTATAAATCCCCACCCTCTTGGGTTGCGAGAGAACATCTGGAAGACATCGCACCCGGCTTTTTTTGCCCGGTCAACAGCGAGGTCAAGGGATCCGGCGATTGAGACATGGACTCCGACTTTTACCATGATGGATAACTCCACTGCACTATTATCATCTGATAATCATACAGGTGCGAAAGATATTAGGAGATTGTGTTTGGGGAATAAAATGAATCAATATCATCAGCAGATTACATTCCTCATGCATTTAATGTAGAGGTTTACAGGACTCTTGATAATCGACGCGAAGTACAAAAACACTATGAAAAAAATGCCCGGGTATGATTATTGCAACAGACGACCTGCCCATCAATATCTGATATGAAAATTTACTCCTGGATTTTTTTCATCAGCCATGCCATGTTGGCGCCCAGCGTCTTCATTGTCAAAATTCCCTCATAATCACCATTTACATCACCGGGTGCGAGTCCGATGCCAATATTCCAGTAGGAAGAACCCGGAACCACCATCTGGTTTATGAAAAAGAAGTGGTTGATGGTATCAAATGCATGGATTGCACCGCCTCTTCGCACAGCGATAACCCCGGCACCAACTTTTCGTTTGAACATATCCTGGTTTGCCTTTGCCACAAAGCCTGACCTGTCAATCAAAGCCTTTATTTCCGGTGAGACATCCGCAAAATATGTTGGTGATGCAAGTATGATCCCGTCAGCTTCCAGCATCTTTTCGATACAGTCATTGGCGATATCCCCCTTGACCGCGCATCGCTTATCCTGATTCTCAAAACATTTTTCGCAGGCAGTACACCCCCGGATCTTTTTTCCTGCCAATTGCACGAGCTCAGTTTTTATACCCTCTTTTTTCAGCTCCTTTAATACCGTATTAACAAGAATCGCTGTGTTCCCATCTTTGCGCGCACTACCATTAAATGCAACAACTTTCATTTCACACCATTACTAACCCATTCTTTTCGTCATAGATAAAAAAATCGTAGGAAAGCTCAGGGCAGGTGAAAATATACCTCCTCATAGCGCCATCTTATGAACCCTCGCACCAAATGGTGGTGCGATATGAATACTCGTATGCAATTTTCCGATTTTCACCTCTCGCGTGAAATCGGTAAAGCAATAGAAGATATGGGTTTTGAAGAGCCCACACCTATCCAGGCACTCGCTATCCCCCTCATCCAGGCCGGGCGTGATGTAACTGCCCAGGCGCAGACAGGTACAGGTAAGACAGCCGCTTTCGGCATTCCTATTATTGAAAAGATTGATGCATCATACCGCACTGTCCAGGCAATCGTTCTCTGCCCAACGCGTGAACTTGCAATCCAGATAGCAGAAGAGTTCTCTGAACTCCTAATGCATCTCCCGCGTATTAACGTGCTTCCGGTATATGGCGGGCAACCAATCGACCGCCAGCTGCGTGCACTTCATTCTGGAGTCAATATCGTCATTGGCACGCCGGGCCGGGTTATGGATCATCTCAGACGCCGCACGCTCTCACTCGATGAAGTGTCAACGGTTGTACTCGATGAAGCCGACCAGATGCTTGACATGGGATTCCGTGACGACATCGAACTGATCTTAAAAAAGGTACCGCAGAAGCGCCAGACACTTCTCTTCTCAGCAACACTCCCGCAGCCGATCATCGATATCTCCAAGCGGTTCATGAATAAACCTGAGTTTGTCAAGGTTGAGTATGATGATCTGATCGTTCCGCAGATCGAACAATCATATATTGAGGTTAAAGAGCGTGAAAAGCTCGATGTACTCTGCCGGCTAATCGATATCGCTGACCCGCACCTTTCGATTATCTTCTGTAATACCAAACGAAGGGCAGAGGAACTCGCCGGGAAGATCAAGGCGCGGGGGTACCGTGCGGAGGAGCTCCATGGTGATATGAAGCAGTCACAGCGTGACCGGGTGATGGGGGGGTTCCGGAAAGGTACGATTGAGATCCTGGTTGCAACCGATGTTGCAGCACGGGGTATTGATGTGGAAGATGTTGATATGATCATCAACTTCGATGTCCCTCAGGATGTGGAATATTACGTCCACCGTATCGGAAGGACGGGCAGGGCTGGCAAGAGCGGCAGGGCAGTGACTTTTATCGCACCCAAGGATTTTACCAAACTCCGTGAGATACAGCATTACGCAAAAATCCAGATCCCCCGAATGCCTGTACCAACGCAGACTGATGTGGCAGAAACACGTACCCGCACAATGCTCGAAAAGGTGCGTGAGATTATTAAGGCGGGAGGAGTGGAGCCTTATATCCGTATCATCGAGAAGGAGACCGAAGGTGACCTTAGTACGGTTGATATTGCTGCCGCGCTGCTCAAAATGCAGATGGAACCGGTCAGTGAGGAAGATTCCGGTAAGCGCGAAGTAATGGATTTTGCTGACACAGGTGCAGAACCCGGTATGGTCCGGTTCTTTCTCTCTGTTGGCAGGATTCATCAAGTCGCACCAAAAGATATCGTGGGGGCAATTGCGGGTGAAACAGGGATACCAGGAAAGGCAATCGGGGCGATACGGATCCTTGATTCATATTCGTTTGTTGAGATACCCCGCGATCACGCAACAGAAGTCTACACCATTATGAAAGACCGGACAATCCGAAACCAGCCAACCGGTATTGAGCCTGCTTCAGGAAAGCGGACGTAATTCTCCTATCAGGTAATTTTTCATAGTGTGGTTTTTTTAAATAATAATTTAACAGTGGATAAATCAGATCATCCATATTTTTCCTGTGATCACATATAGAATCCCAGATTATGCCGGCACAATCATCAAATACCCTCCCGGGCAAAACTCCCGTATGAAAAAGATCGTGATTGTTATATCAGCACTTGTGCTCTGCACGGTGCTTGTTCTGGTTGCCGGGTGCACACAACCCACAACACCAACTGTGACTCCAACACCGACACCTGTTCAGACAACCGCTCCCCAGACACCAACATCATCACTGACACCTGTATCTCAGACCCCGGGACCGACCCAGACCCTTCCCGAAAACTGGAATATCGAGGTCCAGGTCCAGAGCAATGGTTTTGCCCCAGATCCGAAAATTTCAGCAACCGTCCGTGGCGGCAAAGGGCTCAACTTTATTCAGAAGATTGATCTCAGAGTCACAAGGTCTGATGGTATAGTCGAAGACGGAGTAATTCCCAAACCGCTGAAAGTCGGAGATTTCATAGAGTTGTCCAGCACTACCGCACCAGGGTATGCTGACCGGGCTGAAGTCTGGGCAACAACACCACAGGGAGAAAAAGTCAAGATTTTCGATGCATATATACCATTCAGGACGTACAACTAACTCTCTTTTTTTATCTACCAGCCGATAGGATTCTGAAATTTCATTAACCCTAATAATCAGTCAAAATCATCAGGAGGATAACATAAATATAAGGTGCCACCGGCACAGATCGCAAACCCTGCTGATGTATGCACCATAGTGGAGGTGCCAGCTTTTCTGAAAATTTTTCTTTAAGGATAGAACGGGAAATGGATAACAAATATTTTCTGATCTCGCCCGCTGCTTCAATTTTCCACCTCTCCAGTTCCGCGCGGTACTTGTCTTCAATTACAACGATGTGAGCTTTACCGTAAAAATGCCTTAATTAACCTGTGACAAGCTATATGATAATGGGAAGGAGAAGGTCTTCAAACGATATTAAGGAAGACGGGAACTTGTCTGGTTTGAGCTTATTTATCCGGTAATTTTTCTCTGCCAAGATACTGCTTTACTTTTTCCTTTACATTTTGTTCCAAACCGGCAATAGTGCGGATATCCCGTATCGCATCGACATGGTCAATCAGAATCTCCCCTTCAGGTTTAATACCAAGATTGCTCAAAAATGCTGAAATAACCTTGGTGGTGCAGTTGAAATTTCCCTCACCCTTCCTCCCCGCGACGGAAAAAATCAATCCGTGTTGTCCTGTCGGCCCACCAGATAATACCCTCTCTGCATGGTACGCCTGACATCTGTCGATTGCCAGCTTAAGCCCCCCAGGAACGGTATTCGTATAGACTGGTGAGCACACAACAAGAAGTGATGATCCTTTAATAGCACCTATAATGCCTGTCATATCATCATCAAAAACACAGGATCCGGTATTGTAACACTGGTAACATCCGATGCAGCACCGGATATCCATATCATGAGGGTAAATCACCTGAGCAGTCCTGCCGCGTTCATGCGCTGCATCCACCGCCCAGCTGGCAAGGATGCTGCAGTTACCATCCGCACGGGGACTTCCCTGGATTACAACAAGGTCTGATTCTGAAGCTGCCGGATGTACAGGTGATTTCTGCTGGTAATTATGCATAAATACCAAGGGATTATTCCGAATTTCACGCTCCCATTCTTCTGCTTTCTGTAATGCCACTTTTTCTGCAGCAAGAGGAACAAGGGGGGAGTACTCGAATGAATTGGTTCGGAACACTGCAATCATCCGTTCTCCATCGGTCACCATGAGCGTAAACCGGACCATGCCGGGATACATGGCTGAGAAGTCCTCGCTCTGCAGAGCAAGTGTGTACCTGGTCCCTCCCGCACTGATATCACTGGTGCGAATAAGATACCGGATGGGTTCCATCACGGGTACTCTAATAGCAGAGGAGAAAAATCCTGCGTTCAGGGAGATATTCTTGAGACATAGCAGCATTCACTGGCATGAGTTGGTTTTCCATGAGTTGGGTATTTCACCTGGCCACCTGCAGCCAGGGTCATGAGATTTCAGAGTATAAAAATTACACTCTGATTCGCTGAAATCAATACCTCGCAAAAAACAATAAGGTGCGCCATCACATTTTCTGGTAAATCTGTGGGGTGACACCCGTTTCCTTAATCCCTATTCCTTTGCGCATCGCAGCACTGACACAGGAGCGCAACCGCCTTCTTGAGTATCCCATAGAACGCCTTTCGGGTATAATTAAAGAGATCGGATTCAGGTGCACATCTTGCGCGAAGTGCTGTACCCAGGTATTCAACGGGCATGTGTTTCTGCTTGATCGCGACGTAACCGTGGTAAAAGCAATTGATCCTGCTGCTCTCGAACCTGCCCCGGCTCCTGAATTCTGCGACCAGAACGGCATTTTCTACGTCTCCGGGTATGCATTACGGACACAGGATGATAATGACGGATCCTGCTGGTTTTTGGAGAATGGCAGATGCCGGATTTATAACAGCCGTTTGACCATATGCCGCATCTACCCGTACATGCTTCACCGGGAACCTGACGAAAATGGGGATGTCGACTGGCGACAGTTTTCCGGGCTTGATCAGCACGGGGAGTATGGCACCCTGCTCCCTGAAGATGAGAGTCTCGATCTCGCCCGCGAGACCAAGGAATATGAAAATGCGTTCCTCACTCAGGAAATCAAGTTTCTGGAATTCATGCAGGATTATTTCCCAGGTCACAATCTCCGTCACGTACAAAAAATATATGATAATCAGATGAGGCGTTTTACTAGGGGGGATGAGATTATTGTCAGGGTCTATTATAATGGCCTGCTTGAAGAGTGCCGCATTAGGAAATAAAAATCATGGACTTCATCACCTGCACCCATCCGTCTTTTTACGCAGACTGGATCAGCCAGCGACGTAAAAGGCAATTTTTATAACGGATTATGGATACCTGCCCGTTATGGGACACCGTTCCAGAAACCGGTTAAAACATTCCAGATCTTTTCTTTAAGCAGGATAGCGCGATCATGCGTGTCTTTATCAGGATGAGCAGAGATCTCCTCCGATTCATACAGCGCACGATTTATTTCAATCTGGATCCAGGGGACGCCCTTATGCCAGAAATGCGCGTTTGAAATAAAACCACCGGAGAAAGGATCATTGATCGCTACTTCATTATTGAACGAGAACTCCTCTTTAAAAGCATCTGCAAGGATCGTGATCCACTCCCTGGAACATGTTGTAATACTGCCTTTTTTTGCCCTCCCCCGGAGGTCACCATTGTTTCCAAGGCAGATTAAAGGTCGTATCTTGCCGGAATCCTTCTGCGCTGCTGATCCTTGAGGGAGCATTGAATGGCAGTCGAATGCAATCCTGACTGGTCGCCGGTCGATGAGCTCATCAACTCGCTGGTGATAGGGGAAGTAGTAAGTCTTGAGAAGGTCATGGATGATATGCATATCAGGTAACCGCCCTGGCCGGTAGACCGCTCTGCCATCGACTGTTGTTACCTTGATAATACCGTCAGCGTCTTTGAGGGGAAGCGGTAAGGGAGGACGGTTGAGATCGACAACCATCCTAGAAATGTGTGTATCGATATAAGCTGCAACGCGGTCTTTGTATCCGAATATAACACGAGTATAAGGATCGCAATAATACCTGAGTTCTTCATCTCCAAGCAGCAAAAGCGGGCGGATGCTTTCAGGAACATCTGTACCGCCATGGGGAACTGATATTAAGAAGGGGTAGTGTTTTTTTACCATTTTTTAGCAAATGACCATTTGCCGTGAGATTTGTTAATATTTGGGTGCATCCGCTATCCATAAATAAAACAGACCCGGATCAAAAAAGGATCGGATACCCTGTAAATCGTCTGTGGCGCTATAATTTCTTGTTGCGCGATTATAGTCAAAAAATACATCACATAACCATTAAAAATTGACGAGGATGAAAATGCCGGAATTTAGCAGTAAATGAGGACTATCGATACAATTTTTATTATGGTGAAGAATTACTTTCATGATCATAATGGCCCAATCGAACGAAGATCCATTTATTGGCAAAAAGGCAACCCCTTTTTGTCTTCCAAATGCAGAAGAAACCATTATCTGTCTGAATAGTTTTTTGGGAAGATGGGTGGTGCTGTATTTTTACCCCCGGGATAATACACCAGGTTGCACCATAGAGGCTATGCAGTTCAACGCTGCCCTTGAGAAATTTGCGGATCTCGGTGCACAGGTAATTGGCGTAAGTGCCGATTCACCGCAGAGCCACCAGAAGTTTGCAGAGTAACATGACCTTTCCATTCTGCTCCTGTCGGATACTGAACACACGGTGCTCAAAGCCTATGATGCGTGGAAACCAAAGACTATGTTCGGCAAAGAATTTTTCGGTACCCAGCGGGATACGTTCCTGATCGCTCCCGATGCTACGGTTGTAGCAGTCTGGCGTAAGGTTAACCCGAAAGGGCATGCGGAGGAAGTGAAGGCAGTACTACTTGAAAAAAAGGAGTGATGCATCAGGGCTCACTCCGTATTTAACAGATACCTGCACGGTTCTGACACAATCGGCAACTCCTGCCGGAATCTTTGTCATTAACGATAATTTGTAATAATCAGTTCATTGATTTTCCCGCGACGTAAACTGTTACAATTGATACTACGTGTCGCAGGAACATGTTCTATCGTGAAATCTGAATAGAGCTCATCAAAGAATGAATCATCCGGATTCTCATTCCTGGGGTCTGAATTGCTGAGCATAATTTTTGCGCCTGTTTTATCAAGATCTTTAAAAAAATCAGCCAGTCTGCACTGGTCCTCCTCAGAAAATCCATTCCTGGAATATGAGGTGAAGGAAGAGGTAGTATTCAGGGGACGATATGGGGGATCTATATATACAAAGGTCTTATGATCAACAAATTTTTTACTTTCAGCAAAATCGCCCTGAACAATGGTTGTCTTTTTGAGTACCTTGGCAACATCGTTCAGATTATCTTTATTAAAAATTTGAGGATTTTTGTATCTCCCGAACGGAACATTGAATTCGCCCTTCATATTTACTCTGAACAGCCCGTTATAGCAGGTATGGTTGAGAAAAATAGTCTGGGCGGCTCGTTCTATCCAGGCGGTATTGTATTTTTTATGGTTGAGATTTGGTTTTTTCCGATTGAATTTATCCCGCACGTCATAATAAAAGAGTTTTCTGTTTTCATCATCTCTCAAAAGATATTCTGATTCGAGAGATTCTAATGCATCGATGAGTTTTTTTATCGATTTTTTTATCACTCGATACGACAGGATCAGCTCTTCATTTATATCGAAAATGGCGCAATGGCTAAAATGATATCGCTCATTGAGATAGAAAAATACCGCTCCTCCGCCTACGAAAGGTTCAACATAATGTGTAATTTCGCCGTTATTCAGTTCTAAGGGAAGGCGTTTGCTAAACTGTGCGAGTAACTGAGTTTTACCTCCTGCCCATTTTAAGAAGGGTCGTGAACGCGATGCGAAATGCAAGTGTTTTACCATATTCGGGAGATTCAATTACCCATTTGGTTGTATAGAGTTATCTTTTCCATTATTGGTATAAAGCGAATTGCCAAAGAAATAAAAATTACACAAAAATCCCCGCAATACCTGAATAAATCCCAACGTTGAAAACCTCACATCAGTTATGCCAACAGAAAATCTGGAAGATTTTTGGTTGAGCGATTTGAAAAAATACCAACAGAAGAAGAACTCTGTTTTCCTGATTTGCTTATGATAGGTATATCATATAGTGAAATATATAGTGAAATTTCAAAAACTCCACAACGCCATGAACAATCCCATCTTTTTTACTGGAGGTTTCGGTGTTTTTTCATAATTTTCCTTTTCAGGCTTAAATCAATACTCTAAACGTTTCGGTGGAATAGATTTCTTGTCCGTGTCCAATGCGTTATAATATAGTAAATCAACAGAAATAACAATCGTGAATAAGAGGCGTTTTAACCGATTGCACTTTATATATCGTCCGCTCCAGTGGAAGAAAAGGGGTATAAAAGTATTTTCAATTTGCCGGATTGTCTGACAAAACAAAATACTATGATAAAATCCCAAAAGCAGGATGCCGGCAGCAGAACTATTACCATTATTAACACCGGTATTCACCCCGATTTCAAGAAAAGAGCATCTCAGCTGATGGTATTCCAAAGGGAAGGTTACAGTTTCTTATATTCATGAATTTTTGAGGATTGTCATTCATTATAGGTATAAGATACAGAATCGGTGAAGATCCGGTTCTTCTGAAACCGGAAGAAACAGAAAGCAATGGATGGCAGGATTATACACCAGGACCTTCCTCCTGCATCAGACAAAAAAAGGACTGTAACAGATCAATATAAATTCCCCGTTAAGTTTATACAATAAATGAATACTGTCGTACTTTTATCAGCACAAAAACCCGAATTTATTGAATGATTTCAAAAATAACCAGATTTTCGTGGATCATGAACAGTTCCAAATGTACATACCGTTCTTTTCTGGCCTTATACCTCCACGCTTTCTTTCCGTTCGCTGCCAGTCGTCTCCATGAATACGATAGGGAGTTCAGGGTTTTTCTGTGTGGTTTACCGTTTATGATCTGACAAACCCCTGCAGAAATTGCCAACAGATATGTATGATGTGGAACGAATCTCCTTTAAAACCACCATGAAAACCCGCCGCTTTGTTGATCTGAAAGTTATCGCTGTAAATGCGATGAGGAAATATGGTTTTGAACCAATGTTTCCGAATTCCGTAATCCAGGAAGTTAATGCAATAAAGGAAATACCGCATCCCGACAGCCAGAAAAATATCAAAGACCTGCGTATGCTCCTCTGGTCATCAATAGACAATCATGACTCCATGGACCTTGACCAGATGGAATTTTGCGAAAACGGGAAAAACGGTGAGATTCAAATAAAGATTGCCATCGCCGACGTTGATGTTTACGTCCAGAAAAAATCGTATACTGACCAGCATGCAGCCCATAACGGAACATCGGTCTACACCGGCATTGAAACCTTCCCCATGCTGCCTGACAAGCTGTCGAAAGGGATTACATCCCTTCTGCCGGGTCATGACCATATTGCGATTGTTATTGAATTCGTGGTCCTTCCGAACGGCGATGTTCATCATGGTGATGTATTCAGGGCAATTGTGTCCAATAAAGCAAAACTCATTTATGAAGAAGTCGGAGACTGGCTTGAGGGGTCTTCACCCATACCCCAAGCTGTCCGGAACGTACCAGGGCTAACAGAACAACTTTACCTGCAAACCGAGGCAATCAAACGTCTGAAAAGAAGCCGGAGGGAGCAGGGGGCACTTGAATTAAACACTATTGAAGCCGAGGCGGTTGCGGAGGAGGGTGTGGTGAGGGAACTTGTCATCCAGAGGCAGAACATGGCACGATGTCTGATTGAGGAGTTTATGGTCGCAGCCAATGGAACCATGGTAAGCTATCTCGGTGAAGCCGGTATACCCATGATACAGCGTGTCGTTCGCGTACCAAAATATTGGGATGAGATCGTCATTACTGCTGCAACATATGGTGAAACACTGCCTGCTGAACCGGATGCAAAAGCACTCGCAAAATTTCTCATCAGGCAAAAAGCAGCTGATCCCGATCGTTTTCCTGACCTGTCACTTACCGTAATCAAACTCCTGGGACCAGGAGAATATATGATGCTTGAACCAGGCAATGAGCCATACGGCCACTTCAGCCTCGCCGTTACTGATTACACACATGCCACTGCTCCGAACAGACGTTATGTTGATCTTATCAATCAACGGCTCATAAAGTCGGTCCTCGACCGGATGCCCAGTCCTTACACAAAGCAGGAACTGATTGACCTGTCTGCATGGCTTACAAGCCGGGAGAAGGGGTCAAAGAAAGTTGAACGCTTTATGCGCAAAGCCGCAGCCGCCGTGCTGCTTCAGGAAATGACAGGTAAAACCTTTGATGCACTGGTAACAGGTGCGTCAGAAAAGGGAACCTATGTCAGGCTCATCACACCACCTGCCGAGGGCAGGATCATGCAGGGTGAACATGGTCTCAGAGTTGGTCAGAAAGTTCGCGTCCGCCTGTTAAAGACGGATCCATATAATGGTTACATCGACTTTGCATGCATCGGGAGGGAAAAAAGATAAAAATCTCCCTGTAGTAAATATTCGCGATCAGTAAGAAAGCGACGGAAAAGCTTTTCCGCGTTCACTATATTCATCCTGATTTCCTGCCTGTTTCCATTGTGGTTCCAGTTTCTGCAGCCAGGGAGAGTTCTGATGATACATTATTACAACAGGTAGGGCGCAAATACTCTTTACTATATTTGGCTGACCAGAATGTTCAGCATGACCGGAAAGGCCGGAGACCAGCCCCAGTTATCATGGCTTTCAAAAGCGTATTCAGCAGGAACCACCTGAAGACCATATACAATTGGATCATATGTAGTCAATAATGGCAATGGCCGCACAATACGGGACGATATTGCACTTTCTACTCCCGAGCTGTCGAACACCAATTATTATGCTCTTGTTACTACAGATTCAGAAGGACGTGCAGTGGTTGCTTTCCAGACATCTTCCAGCACCTCAATCAGAACAGTCTCCTTCAAAGTTGAGTGTCCCCGGACTGCTGCCAGGGTTGATTACAGGATTGTGCCCGGTATCGTTATTGAATCGGTAGAATATTATAAAAAAATTACGAGAAGATAGAGAAGTCGTTCTTGATTGCGATTACATCAATGATGGGTGCAAGTTTTGCCTCAGAGACACCAAACTTGTCCATGTACATCTGGAGGATTTTCTTTTCCTGACCAGCGAGCACGCCATCTGACATCGCAAGATCGCACAGGATAGCAAGAGTCGAGATCTTCTGCTTTTCATCAAGGACGTTTGCCACCAGATCGATAACACCGGGGAACGGATTTGCCTTCATGACCTGCATCGCAGTATCGATGGATTTACGGTCATTGCGGACTATCTTGGCAAGGTCGTTGAGTTCTGCTTCATCGATTACGCCATCGGCCGCAATAACGGTAATAGCAGAGAGCACAAGCGCTGATTTTGGCGTAAGTGTTGCCGGTTTCCCGGTAAGTTTGTCAAAAATTCCCATAGATAAACCCCTTTTATGGATTTCTATACTATTTTCTGGCATGAGATAATTGAATTTTCGGTAAAGTTATTATTTGAGTGTTATTTTTTCGATTATCTTCTCTTATTAATATCAGACAGCCACATTATACTATATTAAAAAAATCCGGATCCTTTCACTCCCATGTCCCTGAATGCAAACAATAATTATCCATGTGCCTGCGAAAAAGAGACCGATACGATCCAGAGATTCTTCCGTCGCCCGTTTTTCCTGAGTGCCACTATAGGCATCCCTTTTTGTATATTTAAGCTCCTTTTTGGTTTCACCGCTATTCGAAAGGGTGAGCCGGACAATCTTGTATTATGGGTCTTTGGGGTACTGGTTATCTTCTGGGCAACTACCGATCTCCTTATGAATGCCGGGCGATCAGCACTTGACCTCCTTCACCGTACGGCTCGGTTCGAATATTGCATAATCGCCCAAGCCGGCCGTATTTTCCAGAAGCCAATGGTTTTTCTTGCGATCGATACTCTGCTCACATTCGTGATCGTCTGTGCCATGCTCTGGTCGGGATGGATCACACAACTCACCGCTTATGAATCATACCTATGGTATTCTGCCACAACCATGAACCTGATCAGTCTCTCGCTGGTAACTGTTTATAATGAGATAACGCTCTATAATAACGGGTAACAATAACAATGAACGGTTCTGCCATTTAACTCAATTACATAAAAATTCGATCTCTTCAATACAACTCTTTTTCAGATCTTTCCTGACAATGATACGACATAATCCGTTTAGCTGAATCTTCCTGGAGCCGGCGTCTCATAGCTGCACTGCTTAGCTGGCTTGTACCATTCTTTGCCTATTCTTCAAACCAATTATAATCGTTGTCGCAACTATGACCTTTGCGATTCTTATGTTTTTGGTTCTTCAGTCCGTTTTCGATCGTTTATTCCTGCAAAGCAATCATTTCCGTGCTTATATGGCTTGTCCTTACCGGGATACGTTATTCCACCGCGTCTGTCAGTCTGTTTGGATGGCTCTTTCGATTATGTAATCCATATTGGACTGCGCTATCTGATGATCCCGGTATTGGTGATTGCAGCAGGAATTATTACTTATGAAGCGGTTCTGCGACACAAACCTTCTCATACCAGCTGGGGAGAGTTCCTTGATTCCAAATACTATACCTGCTGCTATGGAGAGGTTCTTAAGCTGAAGCAGCGTATATAGTGACACAGTTTTTGACTGTATGAGTAATACTATGTTTGGATCAAACAATTTTGGCGGCTCCAGAAACTTTGGCGGCCCAAGGGACTCCGGTCCACGAGAAATGACGAAAGTAACCTGTTCAGACTGCGGCAAAGAATGCGAAGTGCCATTCAAGCCAACCGAGGGCAGGCCAGTATATTGCAGGGATTGCCTGCCGAAACACCGGAAACCCCGGTTCTGATTTCATAATTTTTTTTATTTTTTCTCATTATCCTTCACTTCTTTGGCTGGCAGCATACTGCTATGTATAAAGTGTTTCAATTTCCGTTTCCACCGCCAGATTCTGCTCAAAATCCCTGCGAGGTAAACCGGAAAAACAAAATGCGGGGAAATTACGATCCGGTTCAATTCACGTCTGTTCAACAACGCACTTATTTTGTATTATTGATCGCAACCTGTAAATTATTTTATTTTTACCTGGCATCATCCCCCAGTGCTTCCCTGCTCCGCATCTGGTAGAGAACCATTGGGTCCATTTCCTTATAAGCGTCCCGGGCAGTCCGCATGATAACATTGGCAACGCCACTGTTCACAATCATTTTCGAGCACAGGAAACACGGCCAGATCTGGGTCAGCTCATCTGTCTCAACTTCAAAACCGGCAAGGTAGAGCGTACATCCCCGTGCATTTTTACCTGCCTGGAGGAGAGCATTCATTTCCGCATGAACACTCCGGCACCGCTCGTAATTGGAGCCTGATGGAATATTATGATCCTTTCGCCAGCACGTATTAAGTTCTGTACAATCCATCTGCTTACGTGGGGCACCAGTATATCCGGTGGAAACGATCGTATTATACTCATCAACAATAATCGCACCGAAATTACGCCGAAGACAGGTGCCCTGATGTGCACACCGTATTGCCAGATCCAGAAAATAGTGATGCCTGTTGGTTCGCATAAAAAGAGTGTATGGAAAAACCCGGTATTAAAGAAGCATGGTTTATCGTGTACTCTTACTTTCACACTCCACAAGGATTAATCCAATATATTCTATCATTTATGTAGGTATGGTGTAAGATATGGAAGGTATATCAATCGTAGAAGTCCCATCCCAGCAGGTGCTTGGGATAAAAATGACCGGAACCTATATGCTGATCCCTGAACTGCTGATGAAGATCTATGAATTCACGGTCAAAAAGAAGGTCGGGATCAGCGGACCTCCGGTCTTTCTTTGCCACGAGATTTCTCCCGAAGCAGTTATGGAGGCAAACGAGAAAGGAACCGCCACCGTTGAGGTAGCGTGGCCTGTTTTTGGGATCGTAAAGGGCACAAGGGAGATTAAAGTCTACAAGCTTCCCGGAGGTAAAATGGTACATACAGTTCATAAAGGACCGTACGAATCCTGTGAGCCAACGTATCTCAAGCTATTTGCCTGGATAAAAGAAAAAGGCCTCAAGATATCCGGTCCAATCCGTGAGGTGTATCCCAACGATCCACGGCAGGTGAAACCTGAAGAGATCATCACCGAGATCTTTGTACCTGTCCAGTGAACTTTTTTCCCTTTTTCCCTTTCCTCTTGCATCACGATACTTTTGTATGGGAAATAAATATCCTTTTAATTCATGCATACATGAGAAACCAGATAAACAGGACAATGTGCAGAATTGCAAATACCGGCACGAGATAAAATTTCAGTTGCCAGGTCTTATGCCGGAGCAGGTGCATTGCAGCACAGGCTCCAAAGGGCCCGAACAGGGCAAAAAAAAGTAACCGGCTTTTTGGAGTTCTCCAAGCGTTTTTCTGTGCCGCGATTTTATCTTGGACATAGAAGAACATTACCATTCCATTGAGAAATGCATAGATTGCTAGAATTAATACAGAATCCGAAATTTTTATCATTCCTGTTGAAAACGGCTTTTTCCCTATTCTGTGTATTTAAGCGCCTGGATTCTATAAGACTTCAGGAGAAAAGATAGACATAGTATCCCGTGGGTACAAGAAAATGGTCTGAACATTATGAAAAATTTCAGAACCTATGGGCAGGAACCTTATACCGTCCAATTGATTCACTATTGCAGATAAAAACGCCATGTACAGAACATATCCTGTGGATGTGGATCTGGAGGAGCAAAGAGACATTCCACACAAATCCGGGGATCAATCTCATGAGCAAAACCGGTAAATTCAGCACGGTGCATTTCCCGACAGACATATTCTCCTAATCCCCGCCTGAGCCGGGCTTCCTGCGTCGGGCATGAAGGCACAGAAAGGAGTACCTCACCATCCCGTTCCTCAATATCATATCCCACTATAATCGCCCATGGGAAATGACGGAGTGCCTTGACAAAACCCGAGAGGCCTTTTTCAGTAATATTGAATCGCTCCACAATATCTTTTGCCGCCATCCCGGCTACACGGCCCCATACCTGTTCATTGACTTTTTCTGCGACCGGCTGGCCAAACTGTTCGGCAATATAGATAAACCAGAATGCGTCAACAACCCGATAATGCCAGAGAAGAAATTCAAGATAACCGTGTTTATCTTCATCGGTCATCCCGTCGAATATTTCAAGATTCATAATACTCATATTCAATGTCTGTGAGAAATAGAATAAATCAATATATAAAAGTAATTTGTTTGACTGCCAAAAAGTATAGTTTATAAGATTTAAACATGTATCAAATCAATCCTAATCAAGAGGACATTCATGACCAATATTCAGAAAAAAAATATCAGCAGGAAAGAGAGTCCTGCACCATCTGCGAGCTGCGCCTCTCTGTGCAATAAAGCCTTCTTATATTTCAGCCTTGTTGCCATCGTAATTTCCGTCCTTGTTGTTTCTCCAGTACAGACAGCCGGCACCAAATATATGGCGGGAAGTCCGGAACTATCTGCATACATTTCCGGCACGAATGAAGTGAGCCCGGGCGATACAGTCACATTGAAAATTGTGATTGAAAACAAAGGCGTCAATGAATTCAAATTTATCCAGTCTGGAGTGATTGACCGGGATGATCTCCCGAACACGGCAAAATTCCTGACGGTTTCTCTTGCTTCCGGAGACGTTCCGGTCACTATCAAATCAGATCCTCAGATGCTTGGGGATCTCAAGGGCAGCAGCACAACAAGTTGCGTGATCAACATGAAAGTAAATGCGGATGCAGCTGCCGGATCATACACGCTTCCGTTGATTCTGAAATACACCTACCTTTATGAAGCGGAACAATACGGGACTGACACTATTCAATACTATTATCGGGAAAAAAATGAGACTTTCAGCCTCCCCATAAAAATCAAGCCGAAGCTGAAAATCAGCGTGCTTTCAGCAGAAGCCGAGCACCTGAACGCCGGCACTGAGGGCTACATCACCCTTACCGTGAAAAACACCGGTCATGAAAACGGGAAAAATACCATCATCAAGATTGTACGGAATGACAACAGCCCGATAGTACCAACAACCAGCAGCGTGTATATCGGTGACTTTTCAGTCAACCAGACTATAACCAGCCGGTTTAAAGTATCGATTTCCAGTGACGCGGAAGACCAGACCTATCCGCTTGACGTGCTGGTGAATTACGAGAATATTGAAGGCGACCAGGTTACGTCCGATGTTGAAACCATCGGTATGCAGGTCGGCAAAAAAATTATTTTCAGTATTAGTTCAGCTCCCAATGAAGTTTTTCCAGGGCAGAAGAAAGTGATCATAGTCCAGTACCTCAACTCCGGTGGTGCTCCTGCATATAATGTTCAGGCCCGCATAAGTGCTGTCGATCCTTTTACCAGCAACGATGACACAGCATTTCTCGGCACTCTTACACCGGGAGAGATTCGGGAAGCTGTTTTTGAAATTTCAGTTGACAAGTCTGCGACAATAAAGGAATATGCACTTGATTCAGAGATCCGGTATCGTGATGCACTTGACAATACATTGATTTCAGACCCGTTGAAAGTCCGTGTTCAGGTAAGTGCAGATAAGGGAATTATTGCAAACATATTCAGCAACCCTCTGGCACTCGGTATTATTGTTATCGTTATTATTGGGATAGGATTCTTTGTCTATCGTTGGCGCAGGGAAGCCTGATTAGGATTCTCATTAATGGGTGCGATCTTCGTAATGTCAGCAGTTCTCTCCCTGATGGGTAACCTGACAGAACGTCTGGAGGATAGGCAGAAGCAGTCTGGATAGGCTCAAGGGCATCCCTCTTAAATTTTTTTCAAGCACACAAAACCAAGATGTATTTACCCAAAGAGATTCGCACCTTAGAATAACAGACAGGAGCAGGGAAATGCTAGTTGTGCTGGAAGCGAAAAATCTTACAAAAAGGTATGGAGAGGTAACCGCTGTCGACAACGTCTCCCTGACCGTCGAGAAGGGAGCACTGTTCGGGCTTCTCGGCCCGAATGGATCAGGAAAGACGACGATGATTAAGATGCTGACCGGGCAGACACGCCCGGACAGCGGGTCGGCAGCTGTACTTGGCCTTGATGTCGTTCAGGATCCGGTCGGTGCCCGAGGGCAGGTGGGGATTATCCCCGAGCAGGAGACCCCGCCCAGTTTCCTCACTGCGATGGAGTATCTCGAGTTTGTTGCGGCGGTCCGGAAAATCCCGGACATTGAGACGAAAGCGGACTGGTGGTTCGATTTCCTCGATTTTGCCGACAAGAAAAATGTACTCTGCAAGGACCTCTCGCGGGGCACCCGTCAGAAACTGATGTTCACCCAGGCGTTCATCCACGAGCCGGCGCTAGCGTTGATCGATGAGCCGCTGATTAACTTCGACCCGATCATGCAGGACCTGGTCAAGGATTACCTCGCGGGATATGTCAAAAAGGGCAAGACGATCTTCATCTCGACTCACATCCTCGAGGTTGCTGAGGAGATCTGCTCGGGGTTTGCTATCCTCCACAAGGGCAAACTGCTCCACGCAGGCCCCGTTGCCGAATTGACCAGCAGGAACGAGCATCTGCCCTCCTTCTTCCTCTCGCTCGTTCGGAAGGATCGCCATGTTTGAGCTGTTCACAAATATGGTGAAAGAGGAGTGGCGGGTCCATTCCACGATGTTCGGCAACCTCTCTTTTGCCCTCTTCCCGGTCATGATTTTCGGGATCGCGTTTATGGGGTCGTTCCTGATTCCCCTGATGAAGACCACCCTCCCAGACGGCAACCTTACGCTGATTATCCATGCTAACTACCTGATGCTTGGGATTATGGTCGGCGGGTTCGGGTTGCTGGGTGATGAGGTGATGAACCGGCGGTTCGGCCAGGCAAGTCTGCTTGCCTACTCTGCCCGGAGCCTCCCGCTCTCCGAGAAGTTCATCTTCCTGAACTTTGTCATCAAGGACACAGTCTATTACTTCTTCCTCTGGGTCCTGCCCTTTGGTTTCGGGTATATCCTGGCATCGCCGTTTACCGGTGTCTCCCTTTCAGGCGCCTTGCTCCTGCTTCTCACCCTGACACTCTCATTCCTCTTTGGCCTCTGCGGCGTCTTCTTCCTCTCGGCAGTCTATGCCCGATCGCGACTGGTACTCTGGCTTGTCCTGCTGGCCCTTGGTGTGGGAGTGGGCGGCCTTGCGGCCATGATTGGTACGAACCCTGTGCTCTTTTTCCCGCCGCTGCTACTCAACAGCGCGTTCACGTGGGCGAACTTCCTGATCTCCTGCGCCATGCTCGCACTCCTCTTCGGGGTCGCGATCGTGCTGTTCAATCCTGAATCGGGGGGATCGGAGAAAACGTACGGCGACTCCTTTGCGCCCCTGGTGCGGAGGTTTTCGTTCCTGCCGAACCCCCCGCTCGCCGCTAAAGATACCCTCGACCTGTACCGGAGCGGGAGCCTGGTCGGTCAGACAATCTTCTCGTTCCTCCTCCCCCTAGCGGTGATCTGGTTCTTCTTATCCCTGCTGGGCCCGTTCTTTCCGCCCCATGGCCTTCTCTTCATAGTTGCCGTTACCACCGGTGTAATCGCATCAACGATGTACACGTGGGTCACGATGTTCGATACCTTCGGACCGTACGCCTGCCTGCCCGTTGCAGTCAGTACGCTTATCGCGAGCAAACTCACCACATTTGCAGTCCTCCAGGTGATCCCGGCCGTCTTCATTGCGGCTGTTGCGTTCCTCTCCGGGGAGACCGCGTATCTCGTCCCTGCCGTGGTGCTTGGTATCTCCGTCTCGTTTTACGCCGTGGGTATCATGACCTGGCTCTGTGGGCTCTCCCCCAACGTGCTGGTTTACGATGTCAAGGTACTCTTTGTATACCTCATCCTTGTCGGCATTGTTCTGACAATTTTCACCGCGGCTGCCTTTGCAAACCCGTACTTTGCCCTCACAGCAGTCATCCTCGCTATCCCGACGTGGCTGCTGTTTCAGAAGGCGAAGGTCCGCTGGGATTTGGTGGACCCGGCAGGATTCTGAATTTTGTTAAAAAAAGTGCTGAACCGGCGTGGGGGGAACTCCTCCCTGCAGGTTATGGCACTGGCGGCATTTTTGAGCAACTCTTCCCGGTGAACGAACTCTTGGCGCTCATCCAGAAAATGAATATTATAAAAACCCTTTCACCTGCACCATCATCTCTCGACATGACTACCGTCACAGAACGGCTTATTGTACGATTCTCCGCAGCGGCACAGTGTCACGCGGTTCCGGATTTCATAGACATGACCATCGGACGATTCAACCGGAATACCGCCACGCACCCAGATCGGGCCGTGTTCATTGCGTGGGGGGTACTCAATGACCACTATAGATTTTTCAAATTCTGGTTCTAGTGCCTTTCCGGTCTTTTTATCCCAGACGACCAGACGCCCGGACGGACAGTTTCCTGCCTCTTCGATGGCATTGTCCCTCGCCTCACGAGTGCCAGATTGCCGCGTAAGGTTCCAGATCCCACCGGCACGCATGCAAAACCGGGCGTGGACACACATACCATCGGCATCAGTCAGCGACAAGGTGGGCCCGTTAATTCTATCTGCCCGGTCGAGATACGGTTGATCCTCAGCCGTCTCGGTTCCGTCAAAATGGATTTTTGCATGGGTACCATCGCAGAAGGGTTTATTTTTCGAATGCCCGCACCGGCACAGGGTGTACTGTTCCTGCAGGGGGTATGTTGTAACCTCATGCCAGGAAATGGAGTATCCCTCTGAATCGTTGCGGATCTCCTTTTTTATTAGGGGAATACTTCCTGAAACGATGTAGGGGCCGTTTTCCCTCACCCTTATACTCTTCGTATCTTCTTGCGGGAGGGAGGAGATTTTTTTTGAGAACATGTAATTCCTGATATCCTTTTTTCACTGGCTTATCTTAAACTGTTTCAGATCTGGTGTATTTTGATCTTTTGAATCGTGCCAACAGGTGTTAAAAAATTTCCATTTTCAGATCAGCTCTCTTCTGTCTGGTGAGCGGGGCAGAAATTGCAGATGGAAAAGAACACTTCTTTTTCCTTGTCCCGGATCAGGCAATAATAATCGCTGCCCCGCTGTTCGACGGAAAAGCCACCTGGAAACGGCATACCTGCCGGATGTCCCGGCTCGTCAAGCACAAACATGGAAAATGCGGCCATCAGGTAATAGAAAAGGCGGTTCTTCGGATTCCGGAAGTAAGGGTTGCGTTCGCTCGAATCGTCCCAAGCAAAACACCCTTCAGGAAGCATTTCACAGAATTTGCGGAATGTTTCCGGGTCGCGGATTGAATCAGTCATTTGTGTAAATGTTCTGGTACGGTGCATGGTAAGGAGCTGGTGATGCTTGCCGAACAGCTGTTCACGGAAATAAGGGCGGATCCTTTCCCGGTAGGGTGAAGGCAGATTATCGATTTCGTTATTGAGCCTGCCTGCGATGATCTGGAGATCGAATATCGTGTAGCTCTGGATTTCATGGACCAGGATTAAGCCAAGTTCCCCTTTCGTATGGGCTGTGCTGAGTCGTAATGCGATTTCCTGAATCATGCTGCATGCCTGTGTGTGTTTATCAGGAAGTTGGAGTAATGTTCCCTTTTCCATCGACACCGTATCTGGGTTGTTATTAGAGTGTCTCTCCAGTGCACAAGAAATAGATATGTGTACGGTTCTCAGTACTCCTCACTTGAGTCCAATTCATAAAACCTGCGTCAGACACGATCCCAAAGCAGCGATGAGCCCGTTGCCCTGTTTTTAACATGGTTTTTCCTGCAATTGCATCCTGTCAGAAAATAACCATTTATTGGTTGTCATCAATAGAGAAGATACTCCCCCTCAATTCTCACCCGTGCATTTCCTCCGAAAAAAACGCTGCGCTGCACTTTTGACGCATCGCTTACCAGCCGGATTATATTCGGACGCTCCATGCTCCTGCCCTGCTCAATCCTGAGCATCTGGCCGTCCCATAATTCGGCATTCATGAGGTAATACCCCAGTGCAGCATTGCCTGAACCCGTTGCGGGATCTTCCAGGTACCCGTAAATAGGGGCAAATACCCGGGTGCGGTAATTATTCTCAGGTATTGAGACCTCCTCAGAAAAGACGAGGATAATTTCGATATCATGTGCAAGGCAGAACTCCCGCAGGTGCTTCTGGTCAGGACGGAGTGAGAGGAGAACATCAAGAGAGGTAAGGGGAACAATCAGGGTTGCAAGACCCGCATTGACCAACTTAAACCGGTTCTTTTCCGTTATTTCACCGGGCGGGATTTTCAGGGCTGCTGCGATATCATCGCGGGTCAGGTCAGTATCGAGGAACTGAGGAGGCGGTGCACTGATGAAAACAGAATCTGTCGACGCAATCTCATTTCGTACGAGGAGTTCGCGTCCCTGCACGTGAATGCGTACTATGGGATCCCGTGCGAGCGCCTCATCGTTTTTTATGAGATCATACATGACGGCAATTGTCGCATGACCGCAGAATGCAACTTCACGTTCCGCGGAGAAATACCGGAGACCCATGTGCCCCTCATCAGGATATACATAGACAACCTCGCTGACAAATCCGGCAAGTTCACGGGCGATCTGTTGCATCTCCTCAACTGACAGTGCATTCTGATCCGGCATGTACACACAACCTGCGGGATTCCCGGTCGATTCTCCCTCAACAAAGGCATCAATTTTTTTAAAACGGTATCGCTGCATAAAAACCACATCAAGACTTGTTTGGAATTGCGCCCTTGACAATGAACCGGTCATGGCCGATATGAGCAGCCTGGCATATAATGATTGCAATCATTGGCAAACATCCTGTATTTTCCAGCTGGTGGACTTCCCATTCCTTAACGGTAAAACAATCTCCGCTTCTCACATCGACAGATCTGTTCCATGCGACCACATTATCTGATGACGTGACACCAGTATGTATTTTTCCTTCTCCGTGAACAATCTGGTAGATCTCGCTGCCGGCCTGGTGGTAATGGGCAGTAACACTAAGGTGAGGCCCAAGCTCGGCCACATAAAGGCCCATATGATTATCACCGGTCACCTTGACGATGCGTATTCCAACGGCCGGATCGGTCCGGGCCGTTTTAACGAGTTCAAAAAAATTTTTAACCTTCGTTTGGGCGCTCATAGAATATTCTATTGAGCATGTACATACCCTGTTGATGTGTCTTCCGGTTCTGGGGCAGAATTATGTTGAGCGGGGGTAAACCGGTTTGCAGTACAATAACGGATATTTCGTGACCATTATCACTCACGTGGGGGATTCGGCGTTGTGGGTAATTTCTTTAAAGTCCACTGATGAACAAAATACCCGATTTCCTTTAAAAGGCTTGAATTTTCATGAGAATTGAGTAAAAATTAAAAATTGGAGTTTTTCATCAAAAGTAATAATTAAATACTATAACAAATAATTAACTTTTACCAAAAATCGAAAGGAGGTTTTATTGTAGCCGGGTACGGTTTCTACGATGCGCACAGAATTCACCAAAAAACACTATCTGAGCCGGCCGACACGCGAGATCGGCTGGCCGTTTCCTCCTGCCATATGCATATAATCGATACTATACTTTTTTTGATTTGCCCTCATCATTCCGATTCCCGGATTATGGTTATAGTCGCAAGAACAGTTGATCTCAGGATAACCGGACCCTGGAAAAAATCCGCCTTTTTCCCCAATAAACCCGGTAAATCTTAGCTGATGCGCTGGTCATTTACACCGTAAGAGTCATCTGCCGGGCGTCGCATTTATCAAAAGACGAGAACCGGATACCGAGAAGACGGATCTTCCGGCCATCAAAAATGTCGCGGAGCAGGGTATGAGCACACATGTGCACAATTGCCGGATCACCCGTATAATGCGGGAGCGTCCGGGATTTCGTCTTTGTAACAAAACCCTGGTACCGCACCTTCACCGTAATAGTCCTGCAGTGCAGGGATTCATCAGAAAGAATCCGGCATACTTCTTCTGCCAGAGCATCTATCGTTGCAGCAATCAGCTGCTCGTCATCCGTATCGTGAGTAAAAGTTGTTTCACGGGATACAGATTTCACACATTCACGTTCTTTTACCTCGCTTGTATCAATACTGGTTGCAATACCCTGCAATGCAATCGAAGACCGCCCGAAGTGTGCAATCAACGCCTGGATGTCATACGCTGCAAGATCTTGGATGGTCCTGATGCCCATCCCGAAAAGATCCGCTTCGGATTTCTTACCAATACCGGGAATCTTCCGCACCGGCATCGGCGCAAGGAATGCGAACAGGTTCTCTGGCTCGACAATGGTAAGGCCATCGGGTTTGTTTACATCGGAAGCAATCTTTGCGACCACTATTGTCGGTGCAATACCAATCGAACTGGTCAGTCCGAGTTGCGTGAGGATTGTTTCCTTTATCCGGACTGCGAGATCGATGGCCGCAGGGAATGTCCCCAGTCGGCTCACATCCAGGAACGCCTCATCGATACTCACCTGCCGGATAGAGAAACCATGGGATTTCAGGATTGCTATAACATCAGCTGAAGCCTTCACATACCGTGGAAAGTCCGGGGGGAGGAATATAGCATGAGGACAAAGTACGAAAGCCTGCGATATTGGCATTGCTGACCGGATACCAAATGCCCGGGCTTCATATGAGCATGTTGAGACAACTCCCCGCCCTTTCCCGTTCTTAGGATCGGCACCGATGACAACAGGTTTCCCCCGGAGATCAGGTCGTTCCCGCATCTCAACCGATGCATAAAAGCTGTCCATATCTAGGTGCAGGATAATCCGTTGTGATAATATCTGAGGGATATAAAGCCCCATTGTATACCTTCTCCTTTGTCACATTCCAGTAATTCTGTCGTTGTGGCAGGGCGGGGATGCAAAGTCACGGAACGTGCACTGCCACTCGCGAAGGGTGTTCTTCAGCAGGTTACCCGCCTCTATAAACCGCTGCACGGGGAGGGTGAATTTTTCTGAGATATGGGAGAGGGCTGAACGGATATCTTCAAATTCCTGCGGTGGTTGCCGCATTGCGCTCCTCACGTTCTCCCGCACATTGAATACACCAAGGGGAATATACCCGTGGAGTGCCTCCCGCAGGATAATTGCCCCGGCCTGTCTCTGTTCCTGTGCGAGCGCCTCCAGCACTGCCATCTTGCAGGAATAGTAACACCCGCCCAGCAGTGAATATTCAGTCTTCTTTCTGGTTCCCTCATGGTCGGAGAAGACCAGTTCCTCATCTCCCAGGACGTGCAGAAACGCTTCAGACCACTCATACTGCCAGCCGGTTGGCATGAGTATTACGGCGTAGTTGTTGTTTAGGCTGGAGTATTCGTGCACCCTCCATGTATCAATAACCGCACATTTTTTGACATCATGGAGAAGCTTGTCACCGATCATGGTGTCGCAGGCCGTGATAGACCACCGGGTCGGAACGAGACGCCGTCCCCTGTCCCTACCCATAGTTCCCACAGAAAATGCTTTCTGGATGCTGGAGAAGGGCACACCTCGTTTATGCAGGTCAACGACAGCATCTGCAGATTTCAGGTCGGTATCGTAAAACACTTTCTCAAGATTCCGGTCCCATCTCCCGCTCTCGATCTCAAAGCGCTCAATCGGAGCACTGGGCCCATAAGGGGTGTGTTCTTCGGAAAATGAAGTTCCGGTTGGGGCACTCTCGAACGCAGCTTCGCTTTCTATGGATGTGGATGATAGGGAGATTTCCTGGAGTTTTCCTACATACTTATCATCGAATGCAGCTGCATTGACCATGCGTTTACCCCGTACAAGATTGAGACGGTAACCAATAATCTCCTCCTGCGTCTTGTGTCCCGGGATCCATGATTCAGGCATATCCATAATTGCAGTATCACCATGCAAAGGGGCAATCATAGGACCAGCATAAATATCCGGATAATTCCAGCTCCCAATGAACACTGATGGCGGGGAGCTGCCCTCCAGTTCTTTTCCCACAGCAACCGATTTCATGTGCGTGGTCGCAGTTGTCAGTTGTCTGAGATAAGCACCCTTGCCAATCATCGTTACGTCTGAGAAGTGAGGAGATATTTATTAAGGGGGGAGGTATGCGGGTCGAAAGTGAAAGGCCCCGGTCTTGCAGAACATGGAGCGATACCAACAGCCCGGTTGCCTGCAAAGGGAAAGTAAACGGCCTTACCGGTGAACAATAGGAAGGGGGAAGAAAACCAGTATTACTGTAGGGGATATCGTTTCATCGGGCAGACATCGGCGCCTTCCATATTACCCCCCGCCCAGGCATACCGCTCATGGATTGTTGGGGGAAGCTCACGTTCCTTGATCGGGACAAAGCCAAAATGGCTATAGAACCCGGTCAGGTTCTTCAATGAATGCATAAAGAGGGGTTCATGCCCGCATGCTTCAACCAGGCCCCACATTACCGCATGTGCATACCCATGACCGCGGTGAATGGCAGGTGTATAAACTGCATCAACCTCAAATCCGTCAGGATGCCTCCGGCACCGTGCAATAGAGACTGCTTCTCCATCGAGGAATCCCGCATATATCCGGTCTGTCACCGGGTCGCCTTTTGTCTGGTGATAGTCTGTCCAGAGGCTTTCAGCAACCGGAAACTCCGCTGTACAAAGTTCCCTGACGATAGTACCGGAAGTGTGCCGTGCACCACGAAGACCCGCCGTTGCCTGGCTTACTAAAAGAGAGCGTGCCGGGGCATCCTCTCCAGTTCCCTCTATCCGGTAACCACGAGATAGTACATGGATCACGAACCGGGCACCATTCTCTTCCGTTCCAATTTCTGTGATTGTCATTCCCGTTACGCCGAGGATCTCCCGGCAGATGAATAACCCGATCCCCGCATGCACCCCTGCATCATACCCGAATATGCGCTGTTTCTTATCTGCCGGGATCCCGATACCATCATCTTCGAAAATGAGATCGAGCCCTTCAGGGATCTCATGATACGTGACGATAAGGTTTCTAATTTTAATCCCATGACTTATCGCATTTTCGGCAATGTGAATGAGGACGTCCTTAAGGAGAGGATCGGCATAAATCTCGAGTCTTTCCGTCCAGAACCTGACAGAAACGGATCCGGGAGTAAGGGCAGTTATCCCGGATTCAAGTATCTGCTGGACACCGAGCCAGGCCGGGGGGGAGATCCCGAGGTTTTTATATGACTCAGTAAGGAAGATCTGGTGTGTTATATTTTTTGCAAGCACTCGCATCTGATCAATAAAACCACGTGCAACAGTATCGTTGCAGTGTGCATCCGCATTTTTTACCGTTTCGACCATCTGGTCAACCGTACGCTGGATGTGATCTTTTGAGATGCGGGAAAGGAGGTTGAGTTTATCATTGGCAGCCTTCAATGCTTTCTCGGCATAAACACGGCGGGTAATTTCTACAAACGTGATGATTGTCCTTCCCGGGGGAAGTGATGCTGCTGAGACAAGAACGGTTTCAAAACTCCCATCCGGTAGTAAAAATACTGTCTCTATCGCGTAGACAGCACCTTCGGTGTTGAGCCGGGAGAACATATCCTGTTCAGAATCCCTGCTCCAGAACGTGGTGAGTGGCGCCCCAATAAGCTCAGATGCCATCCTGTGAAGGAGCGAGGAGGCTTTGTGATTCACTTCCTCAATGATCCTCCCTTGTTCTGTATTCCTGACGAGAATGCTTCCTGCCTCAGAATTGTAAAAGAGCCCCTGATACAGATCCTGGCGCTCACGGAGCCTGGAGGAGAGCATTGCAATAAGCCCCCCGATAGCGATAATAACGATTGTACGGACCAGTGCTTCAACTAATGTGCTGAATGAGTTCCCTGCAACCAGAATAACCATCAGAAAATACGTCCCGCTGATGCATCCTGCAAGGAATAGTCCCCGCTTTGGGTAACGATACGCAGCAATCACTACAGGGATGTAGAGAAGGTGGGGAATTACTACGGAAATGCCGTTGAGGAGCCCGATAAGATTTGCCACCAGAGCGGTAAAGGCAGATACAAAAATGAGAGCATGCCAGATGAGATCGCGTTTTGACAGATTATAAGGCAGGTTCACGGCAAGATTCTCTCCTTTTTCCTTTAAGAGCCAGTCTGGTTCCAGCCAAAGACCTTCTCATAAACGGAGTTTTAATTTCAGCCATTGAAGTGTCTCCTGCTGTATGCGGAATGCTGGTGAAGAATGGTTGCCGGGTGAATTTATTATAATTCCTCTCTGTTTTTTCATTCGGGGAGTCTTGCAATTAAAAGATCAGTAATTCAGATCAGCAATACATATGTTAATCGTCCCGGACACCATTTATATACCCCTACGGAGTTGTGTGAATTAGGAATAATAACAATGGAAATAATGATGGTATTGACCCTAATGCCGTAAATGCAGATGGGACTCCCGTTGTCCGATTGCGGTTACCCAAGAAATGGGCCAATGAACAATTCGCTTTTGCTGACCTGATGATGGGCGCAAATCATATTCGCGTCCGGTGCTATGATGGGATCACCCGCATGGGCCGGATTAAGGGTAAGATCAAAAAGCGTGTCTGGATTCGAGAAGGGGATATCCTGATAGTCACCCCCTGGAGTTTCCAGGATGAAAAGTGTGATATCATTTACCGCTATCTTCCCCCTCAGGCAGACTGGTTAAGAAAAAACCGGTACTTGTAAAAAATCTTTGAGTGTAATTTAGTGCGCGAATTGTATCTTATCAAAAATCTCTTTTATGTTTTTGAAGTTTTATTACGACACTATAGTATTTGAATTCGTGATTATTTTTCCTCTAATCCAAAAAATAATCAAAAATACCTGCATTTGTTTCAGACATCTCTTTATCGTGTCTGAAGCGAGAATATGCTCTACACTTATGCAGCACACAAAAAAGAATATCAGGATAATCCGGGACAAGTTGAGCCGGATTGGGATCGGGGAGAAGAAACTGGATGACGAAACAATCCTGGAATCGTACAGTATTAATAAATTCGGGCAGTTGTGTGCTGTTCCAAAAGTAATTCCTCCTGTTCTATAAGGCGGGTATCCTTTTTTATTTTCTTACAGTGTAACCTGCGTTGATAAGAATCCGGGTTATCTTCTTGTCCCACACCAAATCATCCGGCTCAACCAGGGGATCAATACATTCCTTCCAGAGCCGGGTCAGGTCAGTATCATCGGAAAAAAATGCACGCTGATACATGATTCTTCCGGCTCTTAATCCTCTTGAATTCACGATGAGAAGACGCCAGCACCCGTAATCCTTGCAGATCTCCGGGCGTGTCTGGTGGACAGTACAATAGGCTTTCCTGTCCCCCTTATGATACCTCAGGAAGGGACATGCCTCAGGATGATCCGAAAAAATACTTTTATCTGAAAAGAGATCATGTTTGTCCGAGTCAATATTGACCTTCGTTTTCTCGCCCGTATATTGGTTATTGACCAGAAACTCAGATTCGCCACAGTTTTTTTCTATCGTATGGACCTGCCCCATGTGGTGGCAGCATTCACCGCACTGCTGGCATTCGAATACCATTATTCTAGCCTTCCTGAGCACTGGATAGCGGGCTCATACTGCGTACCAGCATGGCGCTGTCACGCAGACTGGAGCCCATTCGTACAAATGATAGGAAATACCGTTCTTCAGGCTTTTTTCATTCATACCAGCGTTATTGTACATCTATTGGCAATACACCATGTATGATGGGAATATACATCCTGGCAACGGTCCTCAAATAATACCTATATTTATTTCAGGGCTTATCTGAGAGCTCCTCCAGTCCGGGAAGTAGCTGGCGCAGCGGGTGTTGCTGACTCATCTTTTTCTATCTGCGCAACTTTGTTTTCGGATTTTTTATCCTCACGACGTTCAGTTAGCATTTTTGCAAGAGAAACCGTACCGGTCATATCCCCAAGAGTCATCGTATCAAGAACGGTGGAAGGGACAATGACAAGGGTTGCATTTTGTTTCAGTCCTTCATAGAGCATGTTCATCGCCCTGAGATGCAGGGCGACTGGATTGTTCTGGTAGGTTTTTGCAGCTTCTTCAAACTTCTGGGCAACCTGCCGTTCCGAATCCCCAAGGATTACGCGTGCCTGCCTTTCCCGTTCTGCCTGTGCCTGCATTGACATCGCATCCTGAAGTTCACTGGGGATAAGAACGTCCCGTATTTCAACGGAACTGACATGAACCCCCCATTCACTTGTTCGTAGATCGATAATCTTCTGCAGTTCCTTATCGAGCTTCTCCCTCCCTTCCAGCATATCGGAAAGAAACGATTTGCCAATGACTTCCCTCAGTGCTGTCTGGGATGCCCAGCTGATGGCCGACCGGTAATCTTCAACTTCAAGGGCTGCCTTCCGGGAGTCGAGTACCTTCCAGAAGAGCACCGCTTCAACGTCGACCGGTACTGTATCCTTAGTGAGGGTTTTTTCGGCCTTGAAAGAAGTGGTAATGATCCGGTTATCAATCCAATAGGCGATTTTTTCGAAAACCGGTATGATGAAGAATAATCCGGGTCCTTTCAGTTCAGTAAATTTTCCCAACCGTAATACGACAACTCTCTCCCACTGGTCAGCAATCTTCACCGAAGCTGCAAAGGCTGCTGCAAAGACAATCCAGACAGCCGCGACCACAAGGTACAGTGTCCTGCCATCAACGGCAAGACCTGCATAGACCAGCCAAAGCACGGGTATGAAGAGAATAACAAAAACGATATAGGGTAAAGGGTGCTGTTGTGCCATAACAATCCATCACGCATTCTATACAATAAATATATAGTTAGTGCATACCACAATTCAGAAGAACTCAAAAGAGGACGGTGTACATCCCTGATATATGGTTACGATATAAGGTAATTATTTGCCTTACATGCATCCCGAAGAGGAGGGGCTGCCCTGCTTCCTTAAAATATCCTCATGAATGAGGTGTTTTTCGAGGTTGTCTTCCTCATTCTTCCCAGTGATGACCCGATAACAGGGTGATAACGATATCACCGGGTGCTTTGCCAGATAGCGAGCCCAAACTCAAGGGCAATTAAGATGATAATCACCCACTCGAGGAAGTTTGAGTGCTGGATTCGGACTTCATCAGAGAGCATGGAATAGTTTTCCCGTATGACATCGATCTTCCGGGTTACACTCTCGCTCCACTGGTTGCTCCTGAGGACTTTCAAGGCAGTTGCATACACGCGGGCATAATAAATGTCTTCAGTGACTTTGATAAGGTTGTCCACTTTTTCAATTATTTCGGATATTTCTGCATAGGTCTCCATCTGTTTTGCCATGATTGCATGGTACTGGCGACCCCGCCGGAACTGGGATAACCGGTCTGCATGCTCGATATCATCATACATCTTCTCCATCTCACGGGTCAGTTCCCGGTCATAGTAGCGTAGTTCAAGCACCTGGACATTGGCAAATTCTATGAGGTCAATCAGGTCAGTCGGGCTTTCCGGGTTACAGAGGAGAGCTGAATCCCAGGAAAGTATCGCGAGATCATCAGTGGTATAGCTCAGGGAATTCCTGAGGATGTCCTCTCTTATCTGCGGTGCTATGTTGGTCTTCTCCCCGATTAAAAGGGGAACAGGGTCGACCAAATCATCACGGTGATCTGTCACATAGATGGTATAGTCTTCGTAAAAGTCAGGGTTGATCGCGAAGTTTTTGATATGGGGTTTGATGATCTCCCCGAGGGTCTTGAGATACTGGACATAGAATTCTGATAATCCTTCCTGGCCGGCAAACAGGAAAGCAATATCCTCAAGCGTAGAATAATGTGCATCCTTGTTTTCATATATAAAACAGAAACTGATTGCGCCGATATCATATACACGGGCAACCACCGAAAACTCGAATGGCTTCCCCTCCCGTTCCACCCGTATCGGGTGCATCTGGATCATGAGTGGGGGCTCTTCAATCATTATGGACTTTTGCTTGACCCGTACAAAACTTGTTCTTGCCGTAAAATAATTCCGGGCGAGGGCTTGTTCAAGCCAGTCAAGATCTATTTCCCTGCCGATATCAAAAATCCGGTAAAACCGGAGCGTAATCAAGGTGCTTTCCCTCCATGATGAATCGTGTTGGAGCAGCATTGTCGTTGATGACGGATAATTATTTTCCACCTTTTTTGCAATGCAACCGGAAGCAGAGATTAAGTACTACCGCACCGAACCAAGAGATTAGAAATTTATGAACATGCCTGCCGTTCAAGGTAAGCGAACACCCGAAGACGGGGAAAATACCATAAACAGTTGCAGCATTCTTTCTGACAATACCAGTATTATCAGAATTGACCATCTTACAAAAATCTTTCGCGAGAAGAACCGTACCGTAACTGCCGTTGACGACGTCACATTTGACGTCAGGCGAGGAGAGATCTTTGGTCTTTTAGGTCCCAACGGTGCGGGAAAGAGTACGCTTATACGGATGCTGACAACACTGCTCCACCCAACCAGCGGTACGGCATGCGTTGATACGTTTGATATAATCCGCGATCCTGAAAAGATCCGAAGCATAATTGGGGTCTGCCCGCAGAATAGTACACTGGACGTTGAACTTACTGCATACGACAATCTTGAATTTTACGGAAAACTGGTAAACGTCAGCGATGGCATCCTTGACAAACGGATATGGGAACTTCTCGAGATGACGGAACTGGCAGACCGTGCTCACATGAAAGTCCAGACATTCTCCGGGGGTATGAGACGGAAACTTGAAATTGTCCGGGCCTTCATTCATCACCCGCTCATACTGTTTCTCGATGAGCCGACCATTGGGCTCGATCCGGAAGCCCGGCACGAGGTCTGGCAGCAGATTTCACAACTGAATAAGGAAAAAACGACCATCATCCTGACCACGCACTACATGGATGAGGCGGAAAAACTCTGTGACCGCATCGCCTTTGTGGATAAAGGACGGCTCATTGCCCTGGATATACTGGAAAACCTTAAGCAGTTAATTCCTGCAGGTGATCTGATCGAAATCGGTTTTGATTCAATCGATGAGAAGATGATTTCGGCCTTAAAAGAGAATACCACTCTCAATTCAGTTGAAGTCAAGGACAAGAGGGTCATCATCTCTGCAAGGAATGGTAGCAAACTGTTACCAGAAATTGTAACTCTCTTTGAAAAATTTTCCACTCCCATGACTCACATATCGATACGGTCACCTTCACTGGAAGATGTTTTCATTCACCTTACCGGCAAAAAACTGGATAATAATGTACACCATGAAATACAAACTTCAGGCAGGGGCAGGCCATCATGATACGGGGTGCTGTTGCAATTTTCAAACGCGATTTCAAGAAATTTCTTAGTAACCCGTTTGTGGTCCTCATGACCCTTATGATGCCTGTCATGTACCTGGTGATTTTTGGCAATGCATTTGGCGGCACCATCAGTCATGTTCCTGTCGGAGTAGTACAGGAAGTACCGCCCAATAGTGATACACCACTTTTTACTGACGCAGCAGCAGCTCTCAACCATATCCCCCAGAAAGACTATCCCAAGTTACTGGATGTTACAGTATATGTGGATGAAACTTCAGCTAAACGTGATCTTGCAAAGGGATTGATATCTGCAGTTATCGTTTTCCCGTCAGAAATATCCAATGATCATGCCGTTCGTCTGTATGTTGACAGTTCGAACTCCATCATTCCTGCTCTCGTAGAATCAGCAGTGCGTGGTATTCTTGCCACACTCGGGGCACATAATCCTTTAATTATCAATAAAATTTACGGTGATGTCAAATACATACAGTTCTTCGGCGTTGGCGTTATAATGATGGCAATTTTCACCTCCACTATGTTCGGGGGTGGTATTGCCCTGATACGGGATCGCGAGGCCGGGATCCACGAGGGTTATCTTGTTACACCAGTACAGCGCACGAGCATCATCGCCGGGATTATTTCCAGCGGTACCATCCGGGCATTTATTGCGGGATTTACTATCTTCCTGATCGATATTTTTATTACCGGCATTACGATTAAGAGTCTGGAAGATTTTCTCTTGGTGCTTCTCGTGATCCTGATTGCATGTGTCGGGGTTACGAGTCTTGTCGTATCCTTTGCGTCACGCTTCTCTGCCCAGCAGGAATATGCTTCAGTAGTCGCATTTCTTAACCTTATCCTGTTCATGACTTCAGGAGCGTTCTATCCTGTGCTCGGTATGCCGGAATGGTTGCGCTGGATTACAATCATAAATCCGGAGTATTATGGCGTGGATGCACTCAGGAGTATTATCCTCCGCGGACAAGGACTCGATGTCATTGGCATGGATCTCATTGCATTATTAATATTTTCAGGGGCAATGTTTATTCTCGGTATCGCCACGTACCGGCGTACACTGGAATGAAAGACTGCCCATTCCTGTTTTCGGATTTTTTTTGCATATATCACAATGCCATTTGCACCGAACAACACCGCTCATCCGGTAATTTTCCGTAACAGGGTATGAATTCCGCCTGCATCCACAAGGTATTTTTATGTCCGATCAGCACCAATTTCGGAAATACCGATGTCGCATACAAACAGTATGAACCGGTGGGTCTCTCCTGATCACCGGATGATGTATTACCTGTTCCTTCTGGGTTTCTTTGCGATATTTTCTACCACCATATCAAAAAACCCGGTACTGCCCCTTTTCTCGCAGGCAATTGGTGCAAATGATGTGATTATCGGCCTTATAGCTGCCATCTCCCCGTTAGCCGGGATCCTGTTCTCGTTTCCGGTCGGCGTACTCTCGGATTATATAGGGAGAAAGAGGCTCCTCATCATGTCGGGAGTGGTTTTTTTGTCTGCCCCGCTTCTTTACCTGCTCATCACCGACCCGCTCTGGCTTATCCCGGTCCGGTTCTTCCATGGCACCGCCACTGCAATCCTCGGTCCTGTCATCTCCGCGGTTATCGCTGAAAGATTCCCAGAAACCAAAGGTGCAATGCTGGGACAGTACTCATCAGCGACACTTGTCGGTCGGACGATTGCTCCTCTGGCCGGAGGGGCCATTATTTCCACCTTTATGATGTACCCGGGGCTGCTTCCTTATCGCATGGTATACGTCGTTGCCGCGCTTGCTGCACTACCCGTTCTCATCATGACACTCATGTATCGCGAGAACCGTTCAGCCCCGCCAGACCGGCTCCCGCTCTCCCGCTTCCACTCAAGTTTTGTGACCTTCTTTTCCCATGCCGGGCTCCGTGCAACCGCCCTTGTCGATATGGCAACCTACTTTTCGTTCGGTGCATTCGAGACGTTTCTTCCTCTTTTTCTTGCTTTGCGGGGCATTGGCCCTTACCTGACGGGGATAATATTTGCTGTGCAGGTGCTGATCATCGCCGGGACCAAACCGTTCTTCGGGAACCTTGCTGACCGTTTCGACAAACGCGTCCAGATCATCACAGGGCTTATCATCCTTGGCAGTTCTGTAGCCTTACTTCCGTTCACCACCGGATTTTCCACTGTTCTTTTCGTCAGCGCCACGTTTGGCCTTGGTATGTCACTTTCCACCGTCGCAACCAGTGCGTACGCAGCTGATATTGCACAAAAAGAACAGATTGGTGCTTCGATGGGAGCACTCTCCTCCGCCATGGATATCGGGCATTCGGCCGGGCCGCTCGTCACCGGAATCGTAATTGCCGGTATCGGCTATTCATCCGGGTTCTTTGTAAGTTTTCTTCTTGCTGTTGCAGTCACCGCTGCTTTTACTGTCTCGGTGCGGGACCGTGCATGAAAAACAGGATCTGTTACCTTTTAAATGTCGTTATGAACTCCGTCTGTGCAATTGTATGCCCGGTCAGTGCCCAGTCTATTGATTCCCTGTCTGCAGTCGGCTGGGTGATGTCCATATCAACCGCGTAGAGCCTGAAAACATACCGGTGAGTTGATCCTATTGGCGGACAGGGTGCAAAATATCCCCGTGAGCCTGCACTGGTTTGACCCTGCTGTGCACCGTTGGCAAGCACTTTTACATTCGGCTGTGCCGGTGAAAGTTCACCGGATATTGGTGGGATGTTAAAGACGAGCCAGTGGGTGAACCTGCCAGCCGGTGCATCGGGATCATCAAGGATCAGGACGAGACTTTTCGTTCCGGACGGAATACCCTCCCACGATACTGCGGGAGATTCACCTGCACCTTTGCAGCTGTACACATCAGGAAGAACAGATCCTGCAGAAATGGAGTCTACCCTGATGGTAAATGCACCTGAAGGAGCAGATGACCGTGTCTGGATATAAGAGGGTTTTTCAGGTCCGGGAGAAACCGGAGGCGAGGGGGTATTTGATGTACATCCGGCGAAAAAAATTAAAACACTGATGACCATCACAGAGAACACGAACCAGCGAATATGCATAACCGGACAGAAGCATTCCGGATAATAAGCGTTCCGGCTGATCATACAAGGACCAAAAATACAATAAAGCAGCCACCTTTATACGCTCGCGGTATCAATAGCACGTATAGTACACGTCATAAAATGCACACTGGATTTCGTGAGGCGAAATCATGAAAATGCAGAGTACTCCCCAAATATCCCAGATGAATGGGCCAATCCCTTTAAGTTTCTGTATCGTCCTTTACCAGGATGGCAGGGTGGAACGACTGGTGGATCGCCCTCTCGAAGAATATTTTTCTGCCATCCGCACCGCGGGCGTTGCGTGGATCGATTGCAGTACGAAAGATGATAACAGGGAATTTGAACAAATTGCCCAGATTGCCGGATTTTCCAAAATCCCTGTCCCGAAACTGACGACAGGGTTCTATTCTGCATATGAGGATTATGATACTGAACTGGGCATCATGCTGCCATCAGCAACGGTCAAGGCCGAAAAGTTGAAAGTCCACCCGCTTTTTGTTCTTATCCGTGACAATTTTATCTTAACCGTTCATTCCGAGGAGATCAACCGGCTCCTCCGGTTCTCCCGGTATGCCCCCCCGTTTTTCAAAAGGATTTCTGCTGAGACCACAGTTGACAAAATCACCTTGATGCTTGAACGCATCATCGATGAAAATAATGACCGTAATTTCGAGTATTTGCGCGAGATCGAAATGCATGGTGACGCAATCAGCAAATCACTCATAGAGGAGAGGCTTGCCAAGAAGAAAATCGCACACGACATATACAATATGAAGCATGTCCTGATCGATTACCTGAATGTGCTCTGGGCTACAAAGGATGTAGTTGATTCGTTGCGGTACGGGGATGCCGATCTTGTAACCAATGATGAAAAACTTCTGGGCCGGATTGGCATTTTATCGGACAATATCGACCGCCATATAGAACTTTCGGAACAGATGTCCAATGTTTTGTCCTCCGGACTTGAAGTGATGCAAAGCATTTACAACAACCAGCTCCAGAACTTGAACAACCGGTTTGCTCTTGTAACCGCCTATCTCACCGTGCTCGGTACTGCATTCCTAGTACCAAATACGATTGCAACCATTGCAGGAAGCGGTGTTATGGGAGGTTCTATGGGAGCACAGTGGTGGTACATTCCATTGCTTGGTATCTCCACCATCGGAGCGACAGCAGTATCATTGCTCTGGGTGATCCATGTCTGGAAAAAAAGGGAAGAAGAATAATTGTTTGTGTTGTCCTTTTTTTACCATTTTTCCAAAAGTTACGTACCAACTGCCATGGCGATGATCGTTACCTGAGGTGACATGAGCAGGCGAATATTATAATGAACACATTCTATTCTATTCCCGGCCGAGTCGTATATCTTTTTTAAACCCTGCCTTCCGGGAAGTGTCTGCTTTCTTAATTCCGTGAAGAGCACTATGAAGGTATGATCAACCAAAAATATGACTTTTTTGACGCGATTCTTTCCGTTTATGGCAAAACCAATGTTCTTATATATAGTAATTGGTAATAATTTACAAGATATAGGAGGAAAGAAATGAAAACTGATGATGCAAAGAAGATCATTTCAACCGCCATCGACAGGGAAGTCGAAGCGTACACCTTTTACCGCACGATATCAGAAAAGGTAAAGGACCCGGCACTGAAGAAACTCTTTACCGAACTTGCCGGTGAGGAGAAACAACACAGGGAGTTTTTGCAGGGAATGCTCACAAAGGACGTCTCCAAGATGCACTTTGATGCAAAGCAGGATTATAAGGTAGTAAATGCAATGCCCAGCCCTCCGCTGTCCGCTGATATGAAACCACTTGATGGCATTGTTGTTTCAATCAAGAAGGAACTTGAAGCGATGCAGATGTACACCCAGCTTGCGAATCTCTCGACTGACACAGAACAGAAGTTCCTGTTTTCCCAGCTCGCAAACATGGAGAGTGGCCACAAAGCCCGGCTCGAGGACCTGTACACCAACATGGCCTTCCCAGAGGTCTGGTAAGTATCCAAAAGATCAGAGAACGTTTCGGATGCCTCATGCATCCACCCTTATTTTCCCGGAGCGATTAGGAACCTGTATTTTTATGGTTTTCCTGTGAATCAGGTTTTCACCACGCTACCCGATCCATTCATCCAGTCATGTGCTCAAAGAGAATTCTGATACCGATCAGGATCAGAATAAGACCTCCCGCAATCTCCGTTTTATTGCCAAGGATATCTTCCAGTTGCTCACCGAGTAAAACACCCGCAAAGGAAATTCCCAGGCAGATAGTTCCGACAATCAGCGCAGGAACGACAACTGCGTTCCGAAGAAGGCCGGTACTGACGCCAACGGCAAGAGCGTCTATGCTGGTTGCAAGGGAGAGAACGATCACCGGGATTATCCGGATTACCTCAAAACGAGGTTCCACTTCCCCGTCCCCCCGTACACCTTCCCATATCATTTTCCCGCCAACAATCGCCAGCAGGAAGAAAGCCGTCCAGTGATCGAAAGCAGATACGATCCTGAGCAATGACAGCCCGGCTGCCCAGCCGGTCACCATCATTCCGGTCTGGAACGCACCAAAGCACAGCGCAATGATGGCAGCAGCGTAGATACGCCGTGACTTGGTTGTCGAACCGATGGCAAGCGAAACGGCAAAACAGTCCATCGAGAGACCAATACCAAGAAGCGCAGACGTCATGAGATCCATGGTGTCATTTGAATTGTGGGTGGGCGTACCTGATAATTTCACGTATCGCCCGGATTACCAGTAACAAGCCGGGGATCATCGTGGACGAGAGTGAGTGCAGCAAGAGCACTTTTTTCCTTATCTTTGATCTCAAGCATTATATCAATGTCAAACGGGACCGTTGATTGCAGGAAAGTTCGGAAATCTTTCAGGTCTATACATTCTGCATGTGAACCTGCCCGCTTTTTCGGTTGCTGCGAACTGTAATCAACCATCGGGATACCATCATCTCTCTTCCATGTGTTATTGAGCGGGGCGAGCAGGTCAACAGTTTGTTCACCGTTGTTGTTGATGGCATGGTGAAAGACATCAAAAAGCACGGGTATTCTTGTGCGTTCATGGATGACAAGGCAGTCTGAAATCGTATAGAGCCGTTCATCATTCTCAATGACAAGCCGCCCTTTGATGGAATCATCAAGCCGTTCATAATTTTTTATAAACCGTTCCATGCTGGATGTTTTATCGCCGTAAACACCCCCCACATGGATCTGGATTTTCGCAGAATTATCAAGGCCAAGTAAATCAAGTATTTGCACCTGATAAATAAGGTCGCCAATGCTCCGGTCGAGAATACCGGCATCAGGAGCGTTAAGAAGGACAAACTGGTCCGGGTGCATGGATATTCGGAACCGGTGAAATCGTAAAAATTCCCCGATTGTCCGGAATTCATCTGCAAAGTGCTTCTGCCATGGAAACGTGCAGACCGGGTGCGATGCAAACGGGACCATATCTGATGTGATCCGGAAAAAGAGGATGCCATGGGCTACATTATACGACAGAATTTTCATGAGGCACGCCAGGTTTGCCTTCACGGTTTCCCTCAGCCGCTCGTCAGAATATGAGGGAAGGCGAAAAGTACGGGAAGGCGTGCATCCGATCGAACGGTTAATGCAGGGGTATCCGATGCGCATACAAGAAAAAGGCTCTCCATTGCCTCATTTCGTTTTCAGCGTCTTTCCTATATCCCAGGCATCACCGGCATAATCCCCGACCCTCCAGTACCGGTTATCCGGCATGGTGAGCAGGAGCGGATTGATCTTCCGAATATCCAGTTTATGATTGGTGAGATACTTCTCTTCAGTGTAGGATGCGATTATTTCACCGATATAAAAATTGTTGGTGGGATTTTCTACCGTAATCTCCAGCCGGCATTCAAGGGAAAGCGGACATTCAGCTATCATCGGCGCAGTACCAAGTTCCCCGTAATACACATCAAAGAGAGCTGCCTTGTCAGCATCCTTTCCCGAGACCAGCCCGCAATAATCTGTTTTCTCTATCATTTCTGCTGAAGGGAAATTGATACTGAAGGTACGATTCATCTCAATACCCAGAACCGAGTGGTGGTGCCGTCCGACACCGCAGCCAATCGTCGGAGGGTTTGCATTGACGCGGGTAATCCATCCAAGCGCCATGAAATCGGGTTTACCTTCCACCAGGGTGCCGAGCAGGGTAACCGGCATGGGATACATGAATACATTCCTGCCTGCTGAAATTTTCCCCATATATCCATTCACCTGCTCTGTTATGGGAAGGACATTATTAAAAAGGGTTGTTACCAGGCATTCCAGCCTTTTTATCACGGGGTTTTATGGAAATCCAGCGCAGCTGAGTTCATGCAGTAGCGTTTGCCGGTCGGGGGCGGGCCGTCATCAAAGACATGCCCGAGATGTGCCCCGCAGCGGGTGCAGAGCACTTCAGTGCGAACCATACCGCCCGAAGTGTCATTATGGGTCCGTATATTCAGTGGCGAAACAGGTGCATAGAAACTAGGCCAGCCGGTACCGGAATCAAATTTGGTATCTGATAAAAAGAGGTCAGTGCCGCAGCAGATGCAGGAGTATATTCCCTTCTCCTTCCAGTTATGGTATTTACCGGTGAAAGCATATTCAGTTCCCTGTTTTCGTGCCACGTTGAACTGTTCGGGGGTGAGTTGTTTCCTCCATTCCGCATCAGACCTGGTAATAGGGTATGCTTTTTCAATCTTCCCGGTCCGGGCATTAAAAAGCGACAGGGGGATTCCTTGTTTTCCTGAGGTATCCATGATGTGTGCTCCTGGCTGAGTGATGGGACAGCAGGAACATAGAACTTGTGATCAGGACACAGGGAGCCCGTGATTTGCGAAGATTATAATCCGAAGAAACCCAGTATCCTGCTTTTGGTATCCCTGTGAAAGATCTTTGCACCTTCCTTGAGGTTGCGTACATCTTCTACCGTATAGAGAATGTCAGGATGGCATGTTGAAAGTACACCCAGCAAACGTCCGAGTTCTGTACGTGGAACGATCATGAAGATGATGGTAACGGTGTTTGAAAAACTTCCCGATCCCTCGATCCTGGTCATCCCGTACCCGAGTGCAGAAAGCTCAGTGATGAGCGGTTGGGGATCTGCAGGAGTGATGAGCCGGACAATCACGTGGCCGAGGGAGATCATGTTCTCAATCTGCATGCCAAGCAGGGTTCCGATACCATAACCGCCAAGATAGGCAAACAGATTCCAGTAATCCCCAAGGTTGGTGATGACAATGCCTGTTGAGAGCAGCCAGATGCCGGTTTTTGTAATGCCTATCCAGCCGGCAAGATTTGCATGCCCCCTGTTGATATAGATAGTCCTGACCGTTTCAAGACTAATTTCAACAATCCGTGCGATGAGGATAATGATGGGTAAAGCTGCTGCCCCCAAGAATTGCCCCCATGATTCCACACCAACACTCCTGATCATAATAGTCGTACCGGCTGTCTTGAATAGCTTATGGAATGATTCGGGATCATGAGATACCGGAAGTTGCACGACCTGCCAGAGCGGTGAATGCAAAGAAAAAGGGATCTGCCCTGGTGAGGGGTGACGGGACGTCCCCTTTTGGATGGACAATCGTCTTTTAGATGGGCGGGTGGGCCAATAGTTAAAAATTTTTACGCAATCTCTCGGAGGCTTTCGCCTTAAGATTTATTTCACCATTCTTTTGAAATCTCTCTTTTATTTGTGGGAAGTTTTTCCTATCTGCTCCAGCTTTTTCCGCATCGTATTGCCTCCCAATCTTCGGTTGTCCTCTTTCTTTTTTGTGAAAACCTGAACATTCCCCACACCGATGAAGCATTTATTACCCAGGCAGATTATCCAGAGTGTAGGGTGATATTTGGATGGTAAACATTGGAGACCAGTTGAAAACGAAAAGAAAGACCGAACGGCTCATTTCGGGCAGCTGCAGGCTCCCGGTCTATCGCATCGAAAAAGTGCTTGCCGACATTGGATTTACACAGTTAGGTGCAGATCCAATGTCTATCGCCATGCAACACCGGCTCCACGAACTCTACCTGGAAATCAGGCTGGATGAAGACCAATGCGTGCACAGCTACCTGCTCGTAACTTTTGAGGAGAAAAATAAGAAACAGCGGAAATTCCGCTGGTGACCGGGTTTATGCTGAGTGGGCGATTATCCGATTGAACGTTGCGTTCCTTTATCCTGTATTCTTACAGGGATACTGCACCTGTATCTGGTTGCCTGAGTATGTGGAGTACGGCCTCACCGAACTCCCGTGTCCCGGCCGATCCCCCAAGATCACGGGTCCGGATTCCCTGTGCAAGCACAGACTGAACCGCCGCTTCTATGCGGTCCGAACCCGATTCATCCAGAAAATAGGCAAGGAGCATCCCGGCACTCCGCAGGGTAGCGATCGGGTTGGCGATATTTTTCCCGGCAATATCCGGAGCACTTCCGTGCACCGGCTCAAAAAGAGCATAACGGTCACCAATATTGGCACTTGGCACCAGTCCCAATCCCCCGACAAGATAGGATGCCATGTCCGACAGGATATCTCCGAAGATATTTGTTGTGACAATGACATCATACGATGCGGGGTGCTGGAGAATGTCCAGAGCAAGTGCATCGATGAACCTGTCATTACAGGACACACCTGCAGCTTTTGCTTCTGCAAGACAGATATCACGGAACAAAACATCGGACTTGAGCACATTTGCCTTGTGCCCGATAGTAAGTTTCCCCCTGCGCTGTTGTGCAAGACGGATTGCTGAGCGGACGATCCGTTCGGTCCCTTTCCTTGTCACGACCCGGAGTGTTGTCGCCCGGTCAGGACTGAGCTCTTCGATTCCTGAATACAGTCCTTCAGTATTCTCCCGCACTATCATGATATCAAAACCGTTCCCTATGACCGGGCGTAGGTTTGCGTAGAGGTCAAGCGCTTTTCTTAGCCGCAGCACCACGCTCTGGTAATCCTTCATAGGGGGTGTCGTTATCGCCCCGAACAGGATCGCATCTGAAGTCTTCAGTTCCGCAATATCGCGATCAGCACAGGGACATCCCGTCTCTTCCCATCGGTGGTACCCGACATCAACAGAGAAGAATTCGAATTCCGGATGGAGCAGTTCTAAAACATTTCTTGCCACCGGGATCACCTCATGACCGATACCGTCTCCTTCAACAACCGCAATCCGGGTCATTTTGATCGCCATTGCACCACAAGATCATTCACTGCACGGGCGATGAGGGCCGGGCTGGCACCCCAGTGGACGATGGCTCCATACCTTCCCTTGTAGATTTTGGTCCCCTCACGTTCTGAACGGCAACAGCGGGTAATGAACGGCTCCTCATGCACGGATTCCAGCGGGCAGATATTCTCAACCACAAAGTCCTTACCGTAGCACTCGGTCAAGAACTGCGAGCCGGTCAGGCAGCCGGCTACCCGTTCACCACCCTGCATCGGGTCCGTGTCGAGCGTGCAGGTATACCCTGCGGCACGGCAGGGGTAGACATCAGCCCGCACCTGCGTGATATCGCGTGTATGATGGCAGAACATGACGGAAAGTTCCCCGAAGAGCCCGGCGGACTCCAGCTCGCGGATACAGGATGACAGGCTCGGGAGGGGAGGTGTTAGATCATAGACATGCACCCTGAGCAATCCGGACATATCGGGATCGAGCACGAATGTCAAGTGTTCGTCGAACCCCGTAAAGATTGTGCAGCGGTATCCTGTATCAAGTGCAAGGCTGATGAGTCGCGTTCGGTCATGGATCTGCACCTTTTCGGGGTAGTGATAGGTTTCCTTGGCCGATGCAATCACCTTTGACGTGATAACTGGACGCATCATGCCGCTTCCTGCGGGATCCGTCGTGATTTCCAGCACCTCATACCCTGTACTGGTATCATGCATAAGGTAGCGGCTCAGGAAATATACCTTATCGCCGCAGGGTTTTGTCGAGGCATATCCAACCTCCTTGCACTGCACAGGAAAGATCATCAGTGGTTTCTCCGGTAATTCACAAGGCCACCTGCTGCAAGGATCTCCTGCATCTTTGCGGAGAGCGGGAGGCTGGGATACTTCTTTTTCTCTGCCTCAACCCATCCTTCTGTAAGGTCAAACGTTACGGGGCTTCCCTCAGAACAGGGAATGTCGCATTCGATGAGCGGGAGACCGACATTAATCGCATTCCGGAAAAATATCCGGGCAAATGACGGCGCAACAACTGCAATAACCCCGGCCTCCCGGATAGCAATCGCCGCCTGTTCCCGTGATGACCCGCAGCCGAAATTTTTTCCTGCGACGACCACGGCACCGTTCAATCGGCTGGCAAGCGATGGATCGAGATCTTCGAATACATGTGCAACCCAGACACTGTGGTCCTTTGTCCGCAGGTATCGCCCTGCAATCACAAGGTCGGTGTCAATATCCGCACCAATGCAGACTGCACGCCCTTTCCCCCTCATCAGGACACCTCAGGCTCGGTTATTTCTCCTTCAAGAGCACTGGCTGCAGCCGTTGCAACAGAGGAGAGGTAAATTTCCCCGCCCACACCCATGCGGTTCCTGAAGTTCCGGTTTGCTGTGGAAAGACAAACCTCCCCTTCACCGAGAACACCCATGTGAGCTCCCAGGCAGGGGCCGCAGCCTGGAACCCCGATGGAGCATCCGGCCTCCACGAGATCCATCAGCACGCCGGTCCTGATCGCTGTATCCAGCACAGCCCGGGAAGCGGGGACAACGATGGTGCGGACTGCAACTTTTCTTCCTTTCACGACCCGTGCAAACCGTGCAAGATCGGAATACCGCCCGTTCGTGCAGGTTCCTAAAAATACCTGATCTATAGGCAGCCCGGTGAGATCAGACACCGGTTTTACCGTATCCACCCGGGGAGGCACGGCTATGACCGGGACAATGTCCGTAAGGTCGAAATCGATCTCCCGGATATACCTGCAGGGTTCCGGTTCCTGCATCTGGACCGTGTGACCTGCCGCTGCGAGGTACTGCACGGTTATGTGATCTGCATAGAACATGCCTGCTTTTGCCCCTGTCTCCACAGCAAGGTTGCAGATGGTAAGACGGTCGTCCATCGGTAGCACGGCAGCGCCTTCACCGATAAATTCCAGCGACTGGTAGGATGCGCCGTCCATGCCGAATCTGCAGACGTATGTGAGAGCGAGATCTTTTGCCTCCGCCGCACCCATGAAAGTTCCTGACAGGTGGATGGCTGTCGATTCCGGGACCCGGAACCATGTCTCACCGGTCATCCAGATCGCTGCCATATCGGTCGCCCCGACTCCTGTCGCAAATGCCCCGAATGCCCCAAGCGTGCAACTGTGGGAGTCAGCGCCAACCACAATGTCATTGGGCAGGACGACACCTTCACTCATCAGCTGGTGACAGATGCCCCCGCCGATATCAGAAAACTGGAAAAATGATCCGCATGCAAAATCGCGGATTTCATGCTGGAGGTCAGCTGTAGTACTGTTATTCGCCGGGACGATATGGTCAAAGAAAACATGGAGATGTGCCGCATCCTGTATCCTTTTGGCACCCATACTCTTCCATGCTTCAAGCGTAAGGACTCCGGTACCGTCATGGACATAGGCACAGTCCACTTTTCTGTCAACATATTCACCGGCCGCACCCTGAAGAATTCTTTCGCATAACGTACTCATTTCGCGTTCTCCTTTGCCTTCCTGATCAGTTTTTTTAACACCGCCGGTGTGATGTTGCATTTATGCTCGGAATGGTCCTTCACGAGGTCTAGTACGCGGCAGATCTGCTTTTCAGACAGCTCGCAGCCCATGGATGCAACAACATGCTCCAGCGCCTTTTTGCCGGTATGTTTTCCCAGGATGAAGTGCCGTTCACTGCCTACCAGTTCGGGAGAGAAATACTCATAGGTTGCCGGATCGTCAAGGATTGCCGCGATATGGATCCCGCTTTCATGGGAAAATGCAAGGTCCCCGGTAACGGGCTTGTTTTTTGGCAGACAGATCCCGGAATATTTCTCAACGGTATGAGACAGCCCGGTCAGGTAGCTGAGATCATACCTGTCCACACCCCCTTTCATCCGGAGAGCAACGAGCACTTCTTCGAGAGAAGCATTTCCCGAACGTTCACCGATCCCGTTTATTGTTGTGTGGAGCTGGAAAGCCCCGGCCTCGGCAGCAGTGATTGTGTTTGCCACTGCACATCCCATATCATTATGACAGTGGGCGCAGAACGGGCGGTTCACAGAACTGACAAGCTCGGACATGATGCGGTACATTTCGGTCGGGATCAGGCATCCGACCGTATCGGCAAAGCTGAGCAGTACCGCCCCGTGATCTGCAGCACGCTGGTACACCTCTTTTAAAAATGACAACTCGGTCCTTGATGCATCCTCGGCCGCAAACCTTACCGGTAAACCATGATCACGGGCAAAATCGATCATACCGAGTGCATCCTCGAGCACCGAAAGAGGGGGTTTTCTAAATTTCACCCTGACGTGAAGGTCAGACGTGGGAATGAAAATACTGACCATGTCGACATCGCAGTCAATGGCTGCCTGGATGTCAGGTATCCTTGCCCTGGAAAAGCCGCAGACACGGGCATCAAGTCCAAGGTTGGCAATGGTCTTCACGCACTGCTTCTCATTGGGGGAAACCGCAGGGAAACCGGCCTCGATGACTTCGATGCCAATGGCATCAAGCTGCTGCGCAATCTCTACTTTTTCCTGGCAGGAGAACGAGACTCCCGGTGTCTGTTCCCCGTCCCTCAGTGTCACATCACAGATCTCAATATTCCACGGTTTCATGGCTGCACCCTTCCGGACATGTCCCTTCGACAACAAGCGTGTGTGGCCTGTCCGTTACCACAATCTCCTCACGCAGCGTATGTTCATCATCAGCACGGCAGACAACCGGTTCTGCAAAGGCAAGGTACCTCACCGGATCATAGACCGGCTGCATCCCGGTCATGGCCGTGCAGTCGTTCTTCATGACAACACACAGGAGCGGGAGCTCCTTTTCATATACATCGATCAGGGCATTCAGGCCGGAATGGAGCAGGGCATAATCCCCGATAATTGCGATACGGGTGCTCCGTGCGGCTACGGCAATGCTTGCACCCATACCGTAACTTGCCAGACCCAGTTCATAGGGTGGTGTCATTGTAAGGACTGAACAACCCGCATCGCAGATCACCTTCTGGTCCAGGTCCTTCAGGATGTCCATCGCAGGTTTGAACGGGCATTCCCTGCAGAACGTACGGTAATATCCACGGTCTTCCATAGACTGTGGGCGTTTCTGCGGGACCGGCGGCTGCAGCCCCCGGTGATCGCGGACGAAGGTCCTGCCGTATTCCTGCACGGTATGGAGAACCGCTGCATGCTTTGGAAGGGGATATACGGTAATAATCCGGGTCCGGCCCGGTGCTGCGCCTGCACCGGCAGGTTCTCCGGCCCACGTATTCAGTGGTGAGGTGTCCGCCCAGGAAAACATCGTTCTGTATAATTCTTCTGCTGCCGTTACCCGTCCGTACATGGTCCATGTCCGGTCCGACAGCCGCCCTCTGCCGTTTATCCGCGGAACCAGATTGTGATCCACCTTGGCATCAAGGAGCTGGGGCGTGAGCCGGAGCAGCGCAACGCGTGAGAACATTTCAGAGGCCCGCAGGGCTGTTTCCACGCCACTATAACAGCTGGTTGTATCAGGTTCAATGACAGGGAGTTCTGCAAGTTCCCCGTAATACCGCGAGTCCTGCGCAGTCTGTGACGCAATGGCATAAGGATCATCACCAGCAACGAGGACGACACCGGAAACCAGTCCCTGCTCAACCGCCTGTAAAAGAGGATCTGCACAAGCATTTATGCCAACATTCTTGATGATAACTGCAGCCCTCCTCCCGGACAGGGAATCCCCAAGTGCATATTCGAGCGCAGTCTTTTCGTTGATTACCAGTTCTGCTTTTGTCAGTTTCCCAAGTTCGGTGATAGGGAATCCCGGAATGGTATACTGCCGGTCAGTATACAAACAGAGAGCTTCCGCAATAGCTTCAAATCCCTTCATGCATCCCTCCCGGGTACAAGGTCGCAACCCGTACAGTTCGTGCACATCGTAACTGCAAGCCTTGGGTCAAGACCGGCAGCGGCCAGAGCCCGTTCATGGATCGCAAAGATTTTCTTTAACCGTTCCGCAGACGGCCGGGGCATTCCAGCAAGCCCGGCGACCGGGTTGAGCGGGCGCAGTACGGGAATCACCCCGAGCGATGTCAGTTTTTTTATGCAGGTTTCCAGCTCCGCATCGGTCTCTCCAAGCCCCACGATGACATTGGAAAAGACACGGTTTTTTCCGAACAGATGCACGGAGCGATCAAGTACCTTCCAGAGCAACCCGTAATCCAGGCCAGGGCACATCTGGGAAAAGAGTTCCGGGGTTGCAGCTTCAAGATTGAATTTCACCTCTGCTACTCCAAGTTCCTTTAATCGATCTGGTGTCATTGCGGTCGGGTATATGGAAGCACCGAGGGGGAGGTTATATGAGGAAAGGTGTTTTATCACTTCGAGCACATAGGCCTCTTCTTCTTCAATATCTGTGAGAACACCGCTTGTTATGGAGATCGCATGGATGCGGTCGCGCACCGATTCCACCATCTCCATAATCTCTTCGATAGTCTTTCGTTTTCCCCCGATGCGGGGAACTGAACAGTATTTGCATGAAAAAATGCAGCCTCCTGTCACCGTGATGAAAGCCTGGTCAGGGCAGTGGAACCCGGGTTCCAGCAGGTGCCCGGAGATACGCTCCCCTTCAAAGAACAGATCGGCAGTCCCGTTACCGCGGTGTGCAATCTCAATGCTGCTTACGTGACTTATCGCAAGTTTGACCCGGTGGCTTCCCATGGCAAAAAAAACTGCGCCGATGCCACCGGCACCCGGTCCTGCGGCGGAGCGGGCGATATACTGTTCTGCCGGTTCACCGGTCAGCCTTGCCTGGCCAACAGCCAGAAGCCGGGCTTTCAGGTCTTTCCACTGCATAGTTCCAAAGCCTCCGTATAGTTCGTGTAAAAAGGAAGTGCAGCAACAGCGCCAACGATACCACGCCCGTCCATGATAATCCTGAGGTCCGGATCCCGAAGGGTTTCCAGCAGGCCCGGATCTATCTCACCCCTCTTCACCTTCCACCCGAATGCAAGCAAATCGCTGGAGGGTGTAAAACCGGTGTACACAACCATCCCGGTTTTTTTGGACAGGGTATACTGTTCCAGGAGCTGGTGGAACCTGGTTACAAGCCCCGCGGGATCTGTTGTCGCGAATTCTGCCACAAGCCCGACGCAGTTCTTGGTCCTGTACGGTACCGGGAACAGCTGGACAATCGTGTGCGACAGGTAGACGGAGTATTCATCCTCGACTGCCTTTGCAATATTATGGACAAGTGTCCACGTAGCACCCGCTTCAGGTGTATCAGTGTCGTCGACTCCAATCAGGACTCGTTGCATGCGGGGCAGCCATATTGTGGAACCGGCAACTTTTCCACCCCCGGATTCATCGCTCCTGCTCCGCAGAACACCTGCTGCGTCCGATCGGCATGCAGCAGCGCCTACCCCGCCCCCACCCATACCGATATAGCTTATGGCGATTTCAGACTTATCAACCGTACAGGAAGATATTCCTGCCGGGAACCGGGAGCCTTCGAGAGCGAGATCAACTGATCCGGTCTTCAACAGGTACCTCATCGTGGATCCCACGCATCGAACCTGTTCAACAATCGGGCTGCGGGCATAGTGACATTTCGACCACATTGCACCGCCAACGCACTCAAAGAATTCAATGAGCTCGACCCTCCTGCCATCCTTTTGTGCTACTGCCACTATCCGTGGGTAATGGATCACGTAGGGTTCAGAGAGGTCCACCATAGTTTCCCGCCGTACAATCCCCCGGTTGCCCCATAACGCAGGACCGGGCGCCCGATCCCCGGCCCGGTGCCGGTTCATTGCATCCTATTCAATGGTATCCCGTGCATGGTATCATTCCATGATCTCTGCGATACTGGCACGATCATCCACCATAACAATAAATTTCTCTGCAAAAAGCGGACCAAACCGCTTTTCACAGCATGAAGTGAAAGGAGGATCATATTATTAACGAAATTTTCGTTAACAAAGGAATCGGTAATAACAGTATAAATACAGTTCGATATGCACAAGGGAAAAAAGAAGAGATTTTAGAGTACTTTATGGAGTTCCATCTTGAAGGGGCCGAGGGTTCCGCCGAAGTTACCGGCAGAAATGAATTTGACACCTGGTACTTTTACCGCTGCCCTGATACCGGCTGCCATTGCTGCTGCAACGCTCTTTTCATCTACTCCATCAATCACAATCTCATAGACCGCCTTGATTCCTGCCGGGATCTTGCTGTCAGGTACTTTCTCCCTTAATGTAGGGCAGTATTTTTCGTTTGTGGATGCTGGCATAAATTTGTACTTGAGACTGCCAACCTTTGAGCCACTGGCAACAATACCTCCCGGGAAACTCGTTATTGTTCCGGGAACCTTATCAATTGCTTCTACTGCTGCCTGTGCACCGATGAGGGCAGACATCTGGTTCTCTCCCATGACAAAAAAGTTACCCCCGGCGACGCCTTTTACAATACCGAACTCTTCTTCTCCGATGTATTCACCCTGCATAATAGGAATAACCCAGCATTTTCTTCCACCCACTTCCTTCTGATATTCATGACCATCCCCAAAGAAGTGAAGTTTTACCTGTATCTTTTCCTCTGCATTGGTAATTCCGTTAAAGACCGCCGTCGTCGGTGCAGTGAGGACGCATTCCGCAAGACGTTCAACAACCTGTTCTTTTAGTTTTTTCTTACCTGCGCAAATCAGGATTGCGACACCCGGTCGTCCATCCGGAGTATCACTTGCCGGAATATCTCCCTCTATACCAGCTTCACAGGGACAGCCGATTGCCGATGTTGCAAACCCTGTCGCTTCTGTTGCCGCTTTCTTTGCCCATTCCTTTGTTACTGCCGTGATGATTACACGACAGACCCATGTTGGGAACGCCTCTGCGTACGTGTTATCAATTGTAACCCCGTTGATTTCCATTTCATAACCTCCGGTACCACAATTGTACTATGATATGTGTTGAATAAATTTTCTAATTTGATCGAGCTTTAACAAAGCGCATGGAAAATAGTCAATAAAGTAAACTCTTTTTAATTAATATACCGTAATAGTTAAAATTCATAATTTAAAAGTCTTTTATAAATTGTCCCTTATTAGGGGGTAATTTCAGAACATTTATCTATATTCTTCGACCACTTTTTGATAGTCGATTTTTGAAATCGATCATAGCTGGTGCGTGAAAAAAAAATGGCATTTGCAGTGCACATAAACATGGAAAATTGTACCGGCTGTAACAATTGTGTCGTCGCGTGCCCTGTGGACGC
>JAJRBZ010000059.1 GCA_028679185.1 Methanoregula sp.
GGTGGTATCCGACGAGAGAAATTACCTCTCTACTTAGGGGAGTACGTATGGAGGTACAATCACAGAAATGAAAATGATAATGTTAAAGTAAAACATATCATCAAGCTACTTGAACACGAGGTTTAGTCGCTAGAATGTGACTATACCCATTTTTAATTGCTGGGATTGTTCAAAAGACAATGAGGATTTACAATTTTTTAAGAGGATATGCTCGATAGGGATTTGGCGTTAAATTCATTGAATCTGAATTCAGGAATAGTGGTAGTCAGGTGAGAGATTAGACTTGAAAAGTAGAGCGCCCCGGCCGGGACTTGAACCCGGGTCAAAAGATCCGCAATCTTCTAGGATGTCCACTACCCTACCGGGACACAGAAATTTAAGGCTGCTGCCTTACTAAAATTGCTTTCATGGCATAAATACCTCACCGTTTATGGATCTGGATAAGAAAGATCTGAATTTTCATTAAACCCGATTGCATCTAAAAAAATTTTCTATTGAAATAATCATCCAGTCCACGTTGGACTGGATATCGCCATAGTACTCACTTACGCAAAATCCCTGGGATTAAAATCGAAATAAGTACAGTCCGTTGTCATATTGAAATGAGAGATATCATCGAAATTGCCCAAAGGCTTTACCCATACCATCGCCGTTGCAGTGATATTATTACGCTTGAATTCGATCTGAACATTATCACGTTTCAACACTTTGAGGGTACGATTTATGTATTCGGTATATCCCTTCCCTTTTCCAAATCCATCCTGAAGATATATCTCCCCGGTTGCTTTACTCCTGACAGTGACCTCAAACCAGGAAACAGGACTGTACGTATCAATAGTAATTTCTTTTTCCCCTTGTCCGGTCAACTTGGAATCGATGACTCTTTTATAGGTTATATTGGATGGTTTGACGGTGTAATTGATATACATCGGCGGACTCCGAAGGTCAAACGCTATTGCGGTTGTATTATATTCAAAAGTATTTTCTGGCGATGTGTAAATGCGGCAATATTTATCCTGAATCGGTTCGGTTGTGGGAGGAATTGTCCGGTACCCGCTTGTTGGTGTAACAGTAATAAAGGGTGTTACATCCGTCACATAGCTTGGAGTTGTAGTTGTCACAGTCGTTTGTTGACCAGGATTAAAAAAATTCCCGGTGGCAGATGACGTAGTATTATCTTTTGGTGGAGCAACACATCCTGATACGACAACAATAAGAATAATCGTAAAGCAGAAAGCAATCCGGGTAAAATTCTCTTTCATAAATCAATAGTACTGCTATTCCTAGTAATTAAGTATTTTCAGATGAAAATTTCCCGGAGATTAAACTGAATCTTACCTCTAATTAATAAAATTAAAAAAAACAGGATATGCGAGGGATGGGATTTGAACCCAAGAACTCCTGCGAGATCAGGCCCTGAACCTGACGCCGTTGACCTGGCTTGGCTACCCTCGCGCTTGTATACATTATGTATGAAATTACATAAAGATAGGGGCTCTGCCTATCTTGCCTGCCCGTTTACGGATTTCTTCATCTCACGGTCACGAAGCTCATTCCGCTTGATCGATCCAACGCGGATATTTATAGGGTGCGGAGACTTTTCTCACATGATTCTGGAGTTCATGGACAAGTGCATCGGATAGCTTGAAACCGGATTTGAGAATCACAAATGCCTTGACGATCAGACCTGAATACCGCACCATTTTAGATCGATTTGGTGGTGCACTTATTGAGATTTAATTTTTATATGCACCATCCGGTATGTATTCCTGCATCACAAAAAACGGTACATTGCACGGAAACTGTCAACTTTTTACAAGAATGTTTTACTGACAAGCGATAAATTCCAGATTTAAGATACCACAATTTTAAGAAAGGAGATTTTAGATAATCACCATCGATGGAACATAAAGATTGTCCATTAGTATTATGATTCAGGGAAAAGCATAGTATAGTGGATGGCAGATAAAAAGTACGATTCATTAAAAATTGAGAATATCGTGGCGTCGGGTGTTATTGCCGATTCCATAGATCTTGTTGATGTTTCCAGCAAGATTAAAAGCTGCGAACTCAACACGAAGCGGTTTCCAGGTGCAGTCTATCGGATTGAGAATCCGAAGATTGCATCTTTGATTTTTTCATCAGGGAAGGTTGTTCTGACAGGTATCCGGGACAAAAAGGCGCTGTCAGATGGACTCATAATTATAATGAAATCTCTTAAGGAAGCAGGTGTAGATACCTACAAAGAACCAAAAGTGGCGATTACAAATATTGTCTGTTCATATGATATCGGGAAATATATCAATCTCAACAAGGTAGTTATCACCCTCAACCTTGAAAATATCGAATACGAGCCTGAGCAGTTCCCCGGACTTGTTTACCGTATCAAGGATCCAAAAATCGTCGCTCTTCTTTTCTCTTCCGGAAAGATCATACTCACCGGTGGCAAGAACCTGGAGGACATAAAGAAAGGACTTGATTTCCTCGAACAGAAACTTGAGAGTATAATGTAAATTATTCAATAACCCGTTTTTCACAGGATTATGACCAGTACTGGTGTGTCTGTATAAACCTTCGTTCCGCTTTCATTATCTCCCGATAGAAAGCATCACCATCCGTAAGGGTTGCAAGGATACGGGATGCATTCTCAGGACCGACCCCCCGTGCAGAAAGAGCAATAACCGCCTTCTTTCCGCTCGACAATACAATATTGGCATTTTTAAGCAGACGCTGCTCGATCGCGTGATCTGCCTGAGTCTTTCGTGGTTTCCGGATGACCGGGTACAATTCATCCTCATATGGTTTGAGTGCAGCTATGAGTCGTGCCCCGCATTTTGGACATTTTGGGAAATCAGGCACTCGGGAGACTACTGTCCTGCTCTTCCAGTTTCGGCAGTTCATGCATACAAGCAGCACATCATCCGAGTCCAGCCTCCGTTTCAGCGTTGCAAGTACTGCCTGATCGGCCGTAGGTGGAGGAATCTGATCCCGGGATGAAAACAATCCCCCGGCTCCAATCATGGAAAGAGGGGCCAGAGCAACGCGAATCTCTCCCCCAATAACCTTGCGGACAATAGCTGCAGCTGAGTCAATATCCATATATCCAGAGAGAAGTTCCCTGTAGGCTTCCTGTTGTACAACTGTTCCATCAAAGTATTCCAGCAGACGGAGGATACTGATCTTTTCATAATCTGCATCGGGATCGATCGCACCAAATTTTTTTGCGATCTGGACAAGTTTCCATTTAAAAAGCCCAGTGCGTTTGAGGGCAAGCCGCAGAATTCCCGGCATATGTGAAGGGTCAAGAGAGAGCAAAAAGTCCCGGACATCTGCAGCCCTGATGGATGAAGGAAGCCGCAGGAGCATGCGATATGCGTCAAGTTCAAGTCCAACCGTCGTTCCATAGCGTGCTGAAATGAGTATGGATAACACACGTCCCAGAGCTTCATTTGTCTTATGACCGGCACAGACGTTGCATACTACCCCGTCTTCAGTATTTTCCAGCGTGATAAGATGGTCTGTGGGAATAACAGACCGGTTGGCATCCATCTCCGAGAGGAACTTTTCTGAAAAGACGATGCCTGCCTGCTCCGAGGTATATTCAGATATATTGCGTCTCCTCCTCATCCTGCCTACCTCTCGTGCAACTGAGAAAGGCACCGGAATCTGCTCGCCTTCCCATGAGGGGAGTTCTCCGAGTGCTTTTTTTGCGGGTTCTACCGTGAGTTTTCCTTCAGCAATCTGGATTACCCGCCAGAGCTGCCCTTTGGTGATGAATACTGCCCCGGTATGAACCCAGCCAACCACAAATGATTCATCAAGCGAACCTACCGTTCTTCGGGAAACCATATCAAATACCGGAACCTTCCGTTCATCGTGAATCATAGACAGGTTCCCGGAAAGGTAGCGACGGGCACGGGCTGTTGTCACAATCCGGCTCCCTTCGCTCCTTATTAACCTGTGCTCCTCCATCTGCCTGCATACCTCTTCAAGAAGCATCCCACAATTGGTAAAAATAGTAGTGCGATTCAGGATTTCACGGATTTTTGACAGCTCGATCTCACCATACTCTACAGCAATAGCAGCAATCTGGTTGGCAAGCACGTCTGCGGCATTCCTGTGGGGAACTACCTTTTCGATCTCATTTGCCTTTGCCTTCCTTGCTATGACCAGAGATTCAAGAAAGTCATCAAAGCCTGTTGCAAAAATTGTCCCGCGTGAGACCGCATTAAGCTGGTGTCCGGCACGCCCAACCCTTTGCACAAGCCGCGCAACTTCCCTGGGTGAGCCAAACTGTATCACGTGGTCCACCCTTCCTATATCAATACCAAGTTCCATTGACGACGTGCATATAAGTGTCCTGATCTCACCGCGTTTGAATCGTTCCTCGGCATCAATTCTTACCTCTTTTGAGAGTGAACCATGGTGCACTTCAACATCCCCGCGATCGTACAGTGCGTGTCCAAGTGCTTCTGCAGTTACCCTGGTGTTGACGAAAACCAGTGTTGATCCCTCCCTGTCAAGGGATTCTGAAAGGATTTCCGTCTGCTTCTGGAAATTATCACCAACGAACCTGACAATGATATCCAGATGTTTTGCAACGGGGACCTGAACAACAGAGAACTGGCGTGGACCGCAAAGATAACGACCAATATCATCGGGATTTCCTACCGTCGCCGATAAGCCGATGCGCTGGAAATCCCCCGCGTAGACATGGAGTCGTTCAAGTGCGACAGAAAGCTGGGCGCCTCGTTTGCTTCCTGCAAGCTCATGGATCTCATCAATAATAACGAATCTGACCTGAGCCAGGTGCTGCCGGAGCCGTTTTCCCATGAACAGCGCCTGGAACGTTTCAGGTGTGGTAATCAGGAGATCAGGCGGAGACAACGCCTGTTTGCGTCGTTCCCCCATTGGTGTGTCACCATGTCGCACACCAACCGACAAACCGAGCTCGCCGCACCACCATTGCATCCTTGCAAGGATATCCCGGTTAAGGGAGCGCAGCGGTGTAATGTAAAGCGCCTTAATTCCACCACCAGCTGGCATCGACATGAGTGCATTAAAAACCGGAAACATCGCACTTTCGGTCTTTCCGGTACCGGTCGGTGCAATCAGGACGATATTGTTTCCTTTCAGGATCAGCGGAATTGCCTGATTCTGGGCATCGGATAATTCCGAAAAACCACGTTTTTTAATACATAGCTGGACTTTTGGATCCAGGTATTCAATCGGTTTCATCAGACTGCAGCGACATAAAGGGGCCGAGATATGTCCCATCGGCAAGGATAATCTCTGATTCCTCCTTTTTCATGAATCGTGACACGGGAGAAAATGGTTTTTTGAAAATCTGAAAGATGTCATATCCTGATATCTCGTTAAAAGCCGGGATCAGCAGTGCACGACAGGATAAAGAATTTTTTTGCGAGACAGACATCCCCAGCCCGTTCAGATCAAGCCCGGCCCGCAGGTATACAGGGGTCTGGATGGCACAACCAACCTCATCTTTGAGCAAGAGCAGCGGATGATGATGACCCAATACCATAAGGTGTCCGGCAAGTTTCGGTGACGGGTACATATGTCCATGAAGATATCCAATACCGTCGAGTATGGAGCCATCTTTTGCCTGAAGTTCCGAATCAAGGAGATAACGCTCAATACCGATGTCATGGTTGCCGGGAAATACCTTTATAGGGATACGACTTCGAATCGTTTCGAGAATTTTTGGAAGCTCATAATATTCCTGCCGGCTCAATGAAGGAATACTATGTTTAATATCTCCCAGAAGAACGAGCATGTCCGGGTCTGCTGCATCAATGATTTTCAACAGACGTTCGAGCCGATCAGTACTACGGCTTTTAAAATGCAGACCGTGGGCAGCAAGATCAGCCTCGATTCCGAAATGGAGGTCCGCAACAATCAATAACCGGTGTTCACCTTCAATAACGAGTGCCGGACCGTCACTAAAAAATTCCAGATTCATAACCGTTTGACAAATCCTTTCTGAGGCTGGTAGCATTCGTCATCGAGGATGAGCGATTCTATCGCAGAAAGCACGTTTTCTGATGATATACCAGCCATAACTGCCTGCTCAATAACAGATTCTACAGCAATCCCCTTATGTCCGCTGCCTGCATCAATAAACGACATAACCAGCGAACGCAGATCAGGTTGTGCAGATGCTTCACATTCTAAAAGACGAACAGTCTGTATCGCAGCCTCAACCATCCGTGCCAGCTCCCTGAGCCGGGTAGTGGTTATTGAATAATGGCGAACAGCAACAAGGATTCGTTCATCAGTAGGTTTACCCTGTATAGCCAGGTTCATCTTTTTAAGGCGTCTGAGTGTCGATTTTGCTGTAGTAAGCACCCACTGGTCACGAACCTCACGATTCACAACCTGCACATGATCAGGACGCACAGATAACATCACCCTGGTATTTTTCATGTACATCTGGGCTCGGCCGGTGACAGTTACAAATGAGGGAACGGGTATTTCTCGGAAATTTTCAGCAAGACTGGAATTTCTGCCACCGACAACCAGATTGAATGCACCGGTTGGATCAGCAATTCGGGTATGCAGCATGTCCCCGCTCTCAACAACCTCAGTCAGGGCACCTGAAATGAACATGAAACGGCACCATGCCCCGGCCGGTGTTACCACCCATGCAGACTTATTGCCATCATCATCCTGTATTGACAGTGTTGAACCAGCATACTCTCCAGCAAAAACCCTTAATGCCCCTTCCATAGTGTCATATCAGTTTTATCAGGGAATCGTATTCAAGATATAGTCAGTGCCATACCGGAATACTCAAATAAGCCAGAAAAGGTACAACGGCATTACGACCAAGATACAAGGAATTTTTTATACTCATCAGACCGGTCATGGCATACTTCAGTTTTTATACAATTGCATTCTCTGGGTCATATCCATTATTCATGAGGATTGAGAATGAATTTTAAATAGTATTCCTTGTTTTTAAATGAGAAAACCTCAGAAAAGAGAGACGGAAGCGATGGGAGGCAGTGAGATAAATCATGGAAGAGGAGTTTTTGCTGGAGTCAGGACGACTGCACTAAGGTCGGGGGGCACAAGACTCTTATCAAGCTCGTAGGCTTTTGCATATGCAGCTTTTGCTTCATCCATCCGCCCGAGGTTTTTGAGAGCATTCCCTTTGTTGAAATAGGCAATTGAAAAGACGGTGGTGAGATTCTCATTGGATGAGAGCGCGGCGTCAGCTGCAGTAATCGCTTCCCTGTCTCTCCCGAGCATTACAAGAATCCCTGCACGGTTTGACTGGATTAAAGGTACAAGTTGGGGAACGTTAAGGGCAAGTGCATCATCAGCAGCCTTCAGCGCTTCTTCATAATTTCCTTCATTTGCAAGATCCACACTATCAGAGTAGAGCGCACCGGCATCTTTGAATTTCGCTGAGGCGTCCGTAGACATTGAGGGTAATATGACGAGAAGAGCAAGGGTAATAATCAGTACGGCAATGATAGAACCGGCAATTATGTACATCCGGGTTTTCATATCGGATCACTTCTTCACAGTATACTCATTGCTTGTATTAAAAACAGGGGAGGGGATCAGACCCGTTTCCGGATGATGAACAACCCCGCTGTAACAATACCAACCAGCGTAATCCATTCCGGCAGTGGCGTATAGGTTGTCTTCTTTCCTACAGGTGAAGATGTAGTAGAAAGTGTAGTTATCGACTGCGTTGTTGATGAAAGGGAGGGAATAACCGAAATTGTTGTTATCACCGGCTTTGCAGTTTCCGGTATGACACCTGAGGTGTTTCCTTTAACAAAAGTTACTGTGTTTGTCTGGGTTATCTTCCCTGCAAGATCTGTTATACCGCTGCTCCTGAAGGATTCCTCCATATGGTTAAGATTCTGGTTTATCGTGAACGTATACGTTCCCAAAGTGTACAGCGGTTCACCATATGCATTCCGCGCACTACGATTCCAGTCTTTTCCATATTTCCAGTAAAAGGGGGATTCAGTGATAAAAGGCTTATTATCGAAGGGTAAAATCTGTGTTCTCGAATTTCCAGCGCTCCCGGTAAATATATTGCTGATACTCTGGCCGAAGGAATCTGTCAGTGAAACAGTAAAAAATGAATCTGATGGATTCACGTCAGGACGATTCAATGGCTTGAGTGCATGATACAGATTCGTGTCAACACGATAGGTAATATTTGCCAAGAGAGGTACGGTTGTTCCACTCACGTCCTGGTTATGATCAAGATCCCAGACTCTGATATCAAGTTGTGGTTCAAGAACTTCAAAAACGACTGTTTCTGGTTTTTTATCTACACAATACCATGGCCCCGTATAATTCGCATAAATCACCGGGCTGATGTCGTAATGATATATTATTTCCGAATTGATATTCTGCTCATACAGGATGATGTTTTTTTCCGGGGGCGCACTGGTAGCTGTATCATTTTGCCACCAACCTATTGTATGACATCCATTTAATGCATTGGAGATATCCAGATTGCTCTCGCCGATAAAGACCGGAGCACCTGTAGTAATTTTAGATGTACTGCCTCCTGCTGGCACAGCACACACAAAAATGAATACAAGAGCGAGTATGATATTTTTTTCTTGCATGGAAAGTAATTTCAAAACCCTTATGATAAACATTATGACATTGATTAAAAAGAGCACGTGATTTTCTCCTGTTTGCAGGTTTCCTGTAGGTAAGACTAACCATACTATCAGCTCAAATACCAAAAAGGTACTACCGGAAGAGAGGATGCCCATGAAAGACCATACTATCTGGATTGAAAAATACCGGCCGTCAAAACTCGCTGATATTGTTGGGCAAGATGAAATCGTTGAACGGTTGTCGTCATATGTGAAGAGCGGCAACCTCCCTCACCTGCTCTTTACGGGAAATGCGGGAGTCGGTAAGACTACAGCTGCTGTGACACTTGCACGTGAATTTTTCGGGGAATCATGGCGAATGAATTTCCGTGAACTTAACGCTTCCGATGAAAGGGGTATAGATGTGGTCCGGAACCAGATTAAACAATTCGCACGTACGACCCCTCTTGATGATGCAACATTCAAGATTCTCTTTTTAGACGAGGCCGACGCACTGACTACCGATGCACAGGCAGCCCTGCGGCGGACCATGGAGAGCTATGCCCAGACCTGCCGCTTTATTCTCTCTTGCAATTATTCTTCAAAAATTATAGATCCAATCCAGAGCAGGTGTGCAATTTATCGGTTTAAACCTCTGGCACCGGGTGCAGTGAAAGAAGAAGTGCGCAGGATTGCCAGTCACGAGGGGCTTAGCATATCAGATGAAGCAATGGATGCAATTGTCTATATTGCACAAGGAGACATGCGGAAAGCAATTAACGCACTACAGGGTGCTGCAATTATCAGTTCTACAATAGACAATAAGATGGTATATGCAATAACCTCGACCGCACGGCCAGATGAGATTGAAGATCTTCTGAAGATCTCTCTTTCCGGAGATTTTGAAGGCGCTGAATCGCTCCTTGCTTATCTCCTTCACGAACGCGGGATTGCGCCTAATGAGCTGATCAACCAGTGTTATCGGGCAATAGTACAAAGAAATATGGAAAGAGGATTAAAAGTGGAACTCATTGACCACTTGGGTGAAACAGATTTCCGGCTTTCTGAAGGGTCAAACACTGATATCCAGATGGAGGCTTTGATTGCCCGGTTTGTACTTTCCTCTCAGAAGTCCAGGTGACGTGAAGATATGGATAAAAACCCTGACCTGCAGGATACTGATAAGACAGAAAACTGGAGCAGATTGTTAAAAAGCAAATATAAAAAAGAAATCAGTGAAATTTCCCGTGAATATCCCCATAAACGTTCCCTTAACATCGATTACCGTGATGTGGAGCGGTTTGGTAAAGCCGGTATCGCTCTCGCAGACGAACTTCTGGAAAATCCCGGTAAGGTTCTTGAAGATGTCTGGGATGCAATAAAAAAAAGCCAGCTGATAAGGATCAAGGATGGTAAAGAACCCAAAGGGATCAATATCAGGTTTATAAATCTCCCAAAAAAAGTAGGTATCCGCAACATAAGGTCAGATGATATAAATAAATTCCTCTCAGTAGAAGGTATCCTGCGCAAAACCACTGAAGTCCGGCCTCGTATTATAGAAGCAGCTTTCAGATGCCCTGCAGGACATTTCACAGTTAAAAAGCAGAAATACGGTAAATTCATTGAACCGGATGGATGCGCAACAGATGGGTGCACATTTAAAAAACTTGAACTTTTACCAAAACGCTCAAAGTTTGTCGATTCACAAAAGCTCCGGATACAGGAATCCCCCGAAGGACTTCGTGGCGGTGAACAACCTCAGACACTTGATGTGGATGTTACAGATGATCTGTCCGGCAAAGTAGCACCAGGAGACCGGGTTATAATAAACGGTATTCTCCGCTCTGTGCAGCGGATTGTAAAAGGTGAGAAAAGCACAGTCTTTGACATTTTTTTGGAATGTAACTCTATCGAGATAGCCGAGAAGGAATTCGAGGAGGTTGAAATCAATGAGAATGATGAGGACGAGATTAAAACGCTCAGTAATGATCCGATGATTTATCGGAAAATTACCCATTCCATTGCCCCGACAATCTTTGGCAGCGAAGACGTGAAAGAGGCAATTGCTCTCCAGCTTTTCGGGGGGATAGCAAAGGAAATGCCGGATGGCAGTCATCTTCGGGGCGATATCCATGTACTACTTATCGGGGACCCGGGTATTGCAAAAAGTCAACTGCTCCGTTATGTTGTAAAGCTTTCACCACGGGCGATCTATACCAGTGGTCAGCAATCAACATCAGCCGGACTAACTGCAACTGCAGTCAAAGATGAATTCGGTGAGGGGCGGTGGACACTGGAAGCAGGTGCCCTTGTTCTCGCAGACATGGGAGTATGTGCGGTTGATGAAATGGACAAAATGCAAAAAGAGGACCGTTCTGCTTTGCACGAGGCGATGGAGCAGCAATCCATCAGTGTCGCAAAGGCCGGGATAACGGCCACTCTCAAATCGCGCTGTGCACTTCTCGGAGCGGCAAATCCGAAATACGGTCGGTTCGATATGTATGGTGATATATCCGATCAGATTAATATGCCCGCCTCCCTGCTGTCCCGATTTGATCTTATATTCATCATGGCCGATCAGCCCGAACAGAAGCGGGATCTTGCCATCGCCGAACACATACTGAAATCACACGGAATCGGCGAGCTGATTGCACAGCACAAAAAAACACCCATCGCGGGTATTACTGATGAATATATCCTGCAACAGCTCAAACCGGTGATGCCGGACATTGATCCCCCGCTCTTCCGAAAGTACGTCGCGTACTCGAAACGATCCTGTTTTCCCATACTCTCAACGGAGGCAAAAGAGGCACTTGTCAGCTATTACCTCAAGCTCAGGGGAATAGCCGAGCCCAACAAACCGGTTCCTGTCACAGCCCGGCAACTCGAGGCACTTGTCAGACTTGCAGAAGCGAGCGCACGAATACGGCTTTCGGATACCATTGAACACCATGATGCTGAACGCGTGATTCATATCGTTGATGCCTGCCTCCGCCAGATCGCTTATGATGCCAGAACTGGCAGCTTTGATATCGATAAGATAGCAACAGGAATATCCAAAGAGAAACGGGATATAGTCCGTGTGATTAAGGATGCAATTCGCGACATTGGTGGCGAAGGGAGACGCGCTTCCAAAGACCAGGTTGTCGATGTGGTGGTCTCAAAAGGGTTTTCCCGGGATAAGGTTGAAGCGGGAATTGAGATGCTCGTGCGATCAGGAGAAGCAATGGAACCCAAACTGGGTATCCTGCAATTAATTTAAGAGGAAGTGAAAATGTTCACAAACCGGGAACAGGCAATTTTTGAGGCAGGCATAAAGCTGGGTGCAATCTACCATCAATGGATTGGCACTCCCATTTCACAAAATTCTGCTGCAAGTGTTGAGAGCGCTATTGAACAAGCAGTAATCCTGCAGCCATTTGTAGAAGAGATCACGGTCAGACTTGATCGAAAACTAATGACACAGAACTTGTTTGGTTATAGCGAACTCTCCGGTCTCATGTTTAACGTGGATATCGTAACACGGGTCGGATTTTCCTATTGCCGGGCGCGGCTTGCCTCACGGGAAGGCTATCCTCTCATGCAGATCGTTGAGTGCAATGAAATCCCCTGAATTTCCAGTCACTGATGATCATATCCATATTGATCCGGTAAACGGGCGTGGAATAGAAGCAGCAAAAGATTTTTTTCGTGCTGGCGGCACACATCTTTTTCTTGTTTCAAAACCTTCATGGTCACTTTCCGTTTACCCTTCCAGTACCGTAGATTTCACAACCGTTTTCGACACGACAATCCAAGTTGCCAGAAAAATCGAAGCAATCGGGATAGTCGTATTTCCTGTCCTGGGAGTCCATCCTGCTGAGATCAGCCGGCTTATTGAACGCATGTCGGTACAAGAGGCAACTAAGATTATGAAAGCCGGGCTGGATTGTGCAGCAGGATACATACAGAATGGAAAAGCAGTTGCCCTGAAAAGCGGGCGACCACATTATGATGTGAATCCGGAAGTCTGGACAGCATCCAATGATATTCTGTCACATGCCCTGAATCTGGCTGCTGATTTAAGGTGCGCATTGCAGATACATGCTGAAAGTGGTCCATGTACGGATATTGCCGATATGGCAGGAGATGCGAATTTTCCTCTACAACGTCTGGTTAAGCACTATGGTTCACCCGATACACCGCTGCATCCCTCACTCATCGCGAATCATGAAGCAATACCACAACTTGCTCGTGAGCGGAGATTGTTCACCATGGAGAGCGATTACATGGATGAGAATTCCCGCCCCGGCGCAGTTATTGGTCCAAAATCAGTACCTCGTTACACTAAACAGATGCTCCGGTACGGCCTGATCACGCAGGAGGACTGCTTCAGGATCCATGCAGAAACCATCGGGAAAGTATATGGTGTCACCATCAGACTGTGAAGGTATTGACTCACCTTTTTTATTCCCTCCCGCTAAATGGTATTCAATGTTTTTGAAGGTGCATCGTTCACAGGGCCTGGGAGATGTTGTAGCGGTGTGCGATCGTGAATTGCTGAATACAACGATCAGTCACGGGGGGCTCTCAATTCGAATAACCGATGCCTTCTATGGAACCTGCCCTGTCACTGAAGATATAGTAATTGAAGCGCTAAGGAAGGCAGATAATATCAACCTGATGGGAAAGCGTGCGGTCAGTATTGCTATTAATATGGGGCTTATTACCCAATCCGGCTGTATAATGATAGGGGAAATACCCCATGCACAGGTATACTCACTATGAGTATTCAGGATTCATTCTGCCCAAAATGTGGAAAACCTACCGAACAGGACGGGCTCTGTAATAAATGCAGGATTGGCATTACTCCCTGGTTTACCTGTGATCGACGTGTAAAGAGCACCCAATGCCCGAGCTGCGGTGCAATAAAACAGGTAAATACATGGACTGATACTGATCGCGAACGTGCCAGTATTGCCAATGATCTCGCAAAAGATGCGATTCATATTCATCCTGATGTCAGGAGACCTTCTATCGTCATAACTGTTGAAGATATCACGCAAAACCGGTCAACCGCGTCGATTACAATGCAGGGATCGCTCTACAATATCCCTGTTGAAGGCACCTGCAGTCTTGAGATAATCTGGAATAAGGAGCAGTGCGATCGCTGTAACCGGATCAGCGGCGGCTATTATGAAGGGATTGTTCAGGTTCGTGCAGAAGGAAGACTCCCAAGTACCTTTGAACATCAGATGTCTGCAGGAATTGCACAACAGGTAGAAGACTCCCTCCAGGCTGGCGGGGAACGACTTTCATTTATCGCAGATATGCTTGAAACCCGTGAAGGTCTCGATATCACTGTTGGTTCTCAACATATCGGGATGCTTATCTCCCAGGGAATAATTGCTCAACTCGGCGGCAGGTTTACAACGCATCCAAAACTGGTTGGTGAGAAAAACGGGAGACAGCTCTATCGTATCACCTACTCAGTACGGCTTCCCCGGTTTCAGAAGCAGGATGTTGTATTGAGCCGTGGTCGATACGTAGAGGTGATACGTGTTGAAGCCAACCACATTAAGGTTCTTGATCTAACGGATGGCATTCCAAGATCGGTTCGGGAAGAGGATATTGACCGTTTTATAGGGAATTTGCGGAATGCTGAGTCAGCAATGGTCGCATTTGCTGATAGTACCACAATAGGTATACTCGATCCGGAAACCTTCCAGACAATAGAGTCCAGGAAGCCGAAATGGCTTGATATCAAAGCCGGGCAGCAGGTACTCATACTTCGTGATGGTGACCAGATTATAGTGGCAGGGTAAATAATGCGCGTAAGAGCAGTTCCGAAAAACACCCTCAGAAATATCATCAAAGAGAAATGGATTGACCACTCAAGGAAAGCATTTACCGAAGGGAATATTGTCTGGGTACCTGTCAGGAACAATGAACCCTTCGACAGAGAGATTCCCAGACGAATCCGGTATCAGGGACGAGGATTTTTTATGCTGGGTGATATTGCAGTTATCCATGGGGAAAAACCCGATCGGAGGGAAATTGAGGATATCATTAATTTCCGTCACCCAAGAGGAATGCTCTGGATTGAATCCCTTCATAAAATTACACGAATTCCAAAAACAGAAGTCCTCTGGGGAGATGTCGGTGAAGTCCGGCATCGCGAGAACGGATATACGTATTTTCTTAATCCCGAAAAAGTGATGTTTGCGCAGGGAAACAGAAGTGAAAAAATGCGGATTGCACAGATGGTGCGCAGGAGTAATTCCGCTGAAAGAGTGGCAGATATGTTTGCCGGAATCGGGTACTTCACAATCCCGATGGCTGGAAGCGGGGCTAAAGTCCACGCAATTGAGATCAATCCTGTAGCTTTTGAATACCTGAACCGGAATATCCAGGAAAATAACATGTCTGATCTGGTGACCACGTCATTAGGAGATTGCCGGAATCAACTTTACGCAACATATGACCGAATTATTATGGGGCACTTTGATGCAATTTCTATGCTTCCATCAGCCCTTTCACACGTTCATAAGGGGAGTATCATTCATATTCATAGTATCGGTTCGGTTGAAGACCAGATTAAAATGCAGGTTGATTGCGCAGGTTTTTCTGCAGTCATTGATGTACATAAAGTCAAGAAATATCGCCCGCATGTATGGCACATGGTGCAGGACGTGACCATCTCATGACTCTGGTACAAACACTTGCCGGAAAACAGATTGTAATTGCCGTTACCGGGAGTATTGCTGCTGTGGAAGTGGTGAAGCTCATACATTTACTCCGCAGGCGTGGAGCGGTCGTGCAGCCAGTCATGAGTCAGGCAGCATCAGGAATAATTCACCCTGATGCGCTCACCTATGCCAGTGGACAGGAGACCATCACACGGTTGTCGGGCCAGGTGGAGCATGTGGCCTATTGTGGGGATGAGGGAAGTGCGGATCTGTTACTCATCGCTCCCTGTACTGCAAATACGATCAGTAAAATAGCCTGTGGAATCGATGACACACCGGTTACCACTTTTGCAACAACGGCACTTGGCAGTCAAAAGTCCATCCTTATAGTACCTGCAATGCACCACAGTATGTATCGTCATCCGGCAGTAACGGACAACATTGCAAAACTGAAACAGTATGGAGTTGGGATTGTTGATCCCCGGTTTGAGGAAAGCAAAGCCAAGATCGCGGATAATGAAGAGATTGTCCTCCGGTGCGAGCGTGCCATTTTGGGAAAAAAACTTTCCGGCAAAAAAGTACTCATTACCAGCGGACCCTGCCGGGAACCAGTTGACGATATCCGTATTCTTACTACGCGGTCAACCGGGCAGATTGGCAGAGCCCTTGCACTTCAAGCGTTCCGGCTTGGTGCTGATGTTACTGTTATTCACCATGACACATTTCCCTGTATCAACAATATTTTTGTTGAAACGGCAGATGATATGCGTGCAGCAGTACATCGCTTTTTTTCGGAGAAGGGAGCAGATATCTATATCAGTGCTGCGGCAATTTCTGATTTTGCACCAAAAGCGGTGAAGGGGAAAATCCCAAGCGGAAAAGCGGTAAATCTTCTCCTCAATCCGCTCCCGAAATTACTAGATGAAGTCGTAAATAAATACGATTCGGAAATCATCGCGTTCAAACTCGGCAGCACTCCGGAAAAGATGGCAAAGGCAATGATTGCCCAGGGTATTGAGATGGTGCTTATAAACACACCTTCAAGCATGGGAACCACGCACGGAGAATATATACTGCTGACCCGGAATGGGAAGATTCCATTGAGTGGTACAAAAGAAGAGATAGCCCACGCGATCTGGAATGCCGTTATTCCGTAATGATTCTACAGCCAAATTTTCTTCCTCTGACAAAATTTTGTTGACCTGATGAGTGAATCAATACCGGGATTCTTTAAGAGGGAAAAACGCCTTATCTTCTTAATTATATCAGTACACAAGTCCATGAAGTCCAAAACTGTCGTCGCCTTTTGTCCGGGTCATATTTCAGGTTATTTCAAACGGATAATAGGAAATACTATTGCCACAACAGGAAGTATCGGTGCAGGTATAGTTATCAGTGAGGGGGTCACTGCAACTGTAACACCTGCAAAAAAAACATCGATCTGCATCAAACGAAGAAATTCAACGGGATCACCTTCAAAGATTACTTCCAAATCGCCTCTTTTAACAGATGTTATGCAAAATCTTAAGGTGACTGCATCCGTTATTACAGAATGCGTCCTGCCGATTGGAGCCGGGTTTGGACTCTCTGCTGCTGCATTGCTTGCCACCCTCACTGCCCTGAACCAGCTTTTTGATCTGGGAATGACTGGTGAGGAAATTGCACAATGTGCCCATGCCGCAGAGGTTTCCCACCAGACCGGACTTGGCGATGTTGCTGCCTGTCAGGGAGGTGGAAGAGTTATCAGGTTGATACCGGGGATCCATGGATTGATAGAACGGAGATTTGATATGCCAGAGCCATTGTATGCAGTAAGTTTCGGACCGATCCATACCCCAACAGTACTGGGATCTTCCGAACAGATGGAACGGATAGCCTCCGCTTTTCCTCTGACAATACCGGAAAACGTTGAGGATTTTTTTCTTCTCTCGCGCCATTTTGCCGAGAATAGCGGTCTGATTACGCAGGAAGTAAAAAATGCAACCCGTCTTTGTGACGCTGCAGGGGTTTTATCCGGTATGACAATGCTGGGTAATGGAATTTTTGCGTATGGCAGGAAAGCGCAGGATGTTCTTTTACCTCTTGGTCATGTATATGAATGTCACGTTTCAGATCATGGTGCCCGGATTATAGATGATTCTGTATGATACCTGATGATCACCCCCGCTTCCGTTCGCTCGTCATTCGTGAACGCCTTGCGGAATGTGCAAAAAAGGGAATAGTTGCCTGGGAGGGACTTATTGCCCATGGACGTGGAGAAGCTTTTGATTATTTGATAGGGGAACGGACAACCAGGAGCGCGCTGCTCGCCGAGAGGACTGCTGCTGCACTCCTCATGACCGCCCGTCACCCGGTTATCTCGGTAAATGGAAATACTGCAGCACTTGCAGCGCACGAAATTTCAGAACTGCAAAAAGCATGCGGGGCCTGTGTTGAGGTGAACCTGTTCCACCGTACCGAAGGACGTGTAGAAATGATAGAAAATCTTCTTCGCGACTTCGGAGTAGATGTGTTTATAGGCGAAGCGGAGAGGTTACTTCCACTTTCCCATGACCGGGCATGGTGCAGGCGTAATGGCATGTTCTCCGCCGATGTTGTGCTCGTTCCGCTTGAAGATGGAGATCGGTGCGAGACTCTTGTGAACATGGGAAAGACGGTCATAGCGATTGATCTCAATCCCCTGTCACGCACCGCTCGATCGGCAACGCTGACTATAGTCGACGAGGTAACCCGCGCACTTCCCCAGATTACCCATGCCTGTCTTGGGCTTTCTGATTCGGAAATAGAAAATCTCATCAGTTTTATTGACAATAATTATCTTTTGTCAGAAGCAATACGTGAGATGACAGCGAGGTTGCCTGATGCTCTGGATTGAAAAATACCGCCCAAAGATACTCACTGATATTGCAGGCCAGGATCCCGTAATCCACTACCTCGCATCCTTTGCCGCTTCAGGAACCGTACCCCACCTGATTCTTACCGGACCTCATGGAACCGGGAAAAGCACAGCAATTGAATGTTTTGCCAAGGCGCTCTATCAGGATAACTGGGAGTTAAACACCTCTGTTTTCCAGACTGCCGATCTCTTTTTGCTGGGAAAAACATACATTGAACATGACGATCGATATGCGCATCTCTACCAAAAAAACCAGTCCCTTATTACAAATTTTAAGTATATCATCAAGTGGTATGCTTCCCTTCGTCCGCTTGATGCAGAATTCAAGCTGATGGTTTTTGAAGATGCACATGCACTAACCAGAGATGCACAGCAGGCATTACGAAGGATTATGGAGCGGACAAGCACTACATGCCGGTTTATTTTTTCAACAACTAACCAGAGCGCACTTATTCCCCCTGTCACATCCCGGTGCCTGCCTCTCTTCTTTTCACCGGTTGACCGCAAGGTCATGCTTCGCTATCTCATGACAATCAGGCAACAGGAAAATTCAGGGATGCACATGTGTTCTGATGATGATCTTGAGCTAATCGTGGAGGTGGCCCAGGGGGATATGCGCAAGGCGATTCTTCTCCTGCAGGTTGCTCTTGAATCAGGACGATGCCAGGATCTTTTTGGAATTGCCCAGTCAGAAACGGCAAATATTACCACTTCTGCTATCGATGCCCTCAAAAAAGGAGATGTACACAATGCAATCAGACGTCTTGAGGCGCTGATGATAGAATACGGGCTTTCCGGAAGTGAAGTATTCTCTGAAATTCGAATGATTGCACAGCGGGAATATAACCATCCATCTCTGGCAGTTACGCTTGGCAATGCTGAATTCCGCATACACCATGGAAACAATGAATTTGTCCATATTGGTGCTTTTGTCTCGGGGGTCCGTGAGGTATTCACATGAGTGCTGTAAAGCAGATGAAAATCAAGGAACACTATGATACCATTGCCGATGTGTACGATCACCATTACGACAAGAACCGTGGACGATGCTATCACCGACACATAAGCACGTATATTATGAGCGTTCTGCCGGAAAATGGAATTCTCCTTGATATCGGATGTGGGACAGGTCTCTTTGTTGACAGGTATATTGAGTCTGGCGGTACTGCTGTAGGACTCGATATCAGCGGAAAAATGATTGAAAAAGCACGGCACCGGTGCAAACCGTGCGATTTTGCGGTCGGAACCGGGGAGAAAATTCCTTTTTGTGATAATGCTTTTGACGGGATAGCCAGCCTTCTTGTTTTCAGTTATGTTAGAGATCCCGAAGCAATGTTGAGTGAAGCGCACAGAGTTTTAAAGCCAGGGGGTTCAATCGCAATCTGTACGCTGGGAAAAAAATTACTGACCCGCGGAATCCCAGCCATATACCAGATCGGTGAAAAGATTAAGGTAAAACATGTCGTTATGAAGGATTTCGGTGAACACTATTATGACAAAAAGGAGATGGAAGAGCTCTTTATTCAGGCTGGATTTTCCGATATAATGGTTAAATGGTGTTCTTTTGCCCATATCGACATGATCGATCCAATTTTCCATATTGCGCAGAAAATTGAACCTTTTGTTGAGAACCGCGTTCCCCAGCTCGCCTATAATATCTGTGTGAGCGGAAAAAAACCACGGAAATAAAAAAAATTATCGGGATTTTTTCTTTTCCATCAGGGTCATTAATACCCGCTGTTTTTTCTGCATTGCAGCTTCCGACGCACGTATAACTCCCTTTTTCATCTCATCAAAATTGCGCATATCGGAATCAACAATCTTTTTAACCGGGGTATATGCCGATTCACGGAACCTGGGAGAGAAATCACTCTCCCTTCCGTCCACCAGAAGAACCGACTCCGGCGTTCCCTTTTCAACATATCCGATTTGGTGCATAGCTATGCCAGCGTGTTTCACAACCCGGCAGATCTCTTCTGCTTGATCTGGAGGTGCGGCAACAAGCAGGGCATCAATGGAAACACCGAGATAATCGATCTGTAATGTTTCAAGCATGGACCGGACATGCGGTTCAACTAAACTGCCTGTCGCATTTTCATCAACAACAATACGGCAACCGGCAGTCTCTGCCATCTCAAATGCATCTCCCCGCAAACCGCCATTCGTAACATCTGTCATCGCGTGAATATACATAAAGACCTCGCTCTTTATCAGGTTCTCACATGCAAGAAGAAAATTGAGATTAATAGTCTGCTCGACAACTTCCGGAAATCCAGAGTATATTGCAGCAGTCGCAACTGTTCCTCCACCTGCACCTTCAGTCATAAGCAGGACGTCCCCGGGTTGTGTAGCCTTCCGGGCTGTGAGGTGTTTTGTAATACCTACTGCCCCCACACAACCGGTAAGACGGGTACCCAGCACCATATCACCACCAATACGGAGTGTGGAACCGGTTACGAGTGGCACATCCATCGCTTCTCCAACCGTTGTAATACCGGCAGTGTAATCAAAGATTTTTGCCACATCACCATCATCAGCAACGTGGATATCTGAAAAGAGCATAATCGGTTTTGCTCCCATTACGTAAACATCCCTCAACGTTGCGCGCGTGACATGGAATCCTGCAAGGAAGGGGTAATCTGAAAGACGGGAATGCATGCCATCAACAGTACAGATGATGTAGTTGCCACCCGCACTTACTGCTCCGGCATCATCCATTTCATCCACCCCGACTGAAGCTGAAGTTTTACCGATGATACGGGCAATCTGGCGATGAGCAAAAAAATCTCCTTTTCCCCGGGATCCTACTCCGAATTCCCCCATCTTTACATCAGCTGGTACAAATTCAAAAAAATCACCTTTCAGACCATGTGTATTTTTCACCTCTTCAATCACGGCGTGTGCAAATGCGGATGCATAATGTGGCTGGATCTTTTTAAAACTCATAATGATATCAGTAAGATTTTTTTGTATAGCATCTTCTCTGGTTCCGTCCGCAACTTTTCTGCGAACATACTCCTCAACATCCATAGATTTGTGTACGTGCGAGAGACATAAAAAAGCGGAGGCTGGCAGTCGGATTCAAAAAAAGATTCATCAGATATTATCTTAGCAGCACACCCAAAACATTTGAGAAACTTCTCAGGGCATCATCAAACATACCGTTTTTCAACTGCGAAAGTCCTTTTACCAGACCTGAGCGAACCTCTTTCACATCGATATAATATGCCTGGTCAAATGCCCTTGCAGATTCTTCAAGTCTGCCGACCATAAAGCATGAATTGCTCATAACTATCCATGCATCAGCTGTTGTAGGATTAATTTTAAGAGATTTTTCAAGACAGAGGATTGCCTCTTCGTGTTTCCCAAGAAGACTGAGAGCAAGTCCTTTTCGGTACAGGGCATTGGCATTCACCGGGTCGATTAAGAGGGCGCGATCGAGAATATCGATCGCTTCGTGATACCTTTTTAAATTGATTAATGCTATCCCTTTTTTTATCAACGCTGAAAAATAAAAAGGATAGATTTTAAGAGCCCTGTCGTAACATATAATCTCTTCCTCATACCATTTCAGCCTGCCAAAGGCGAATCCCCGGTTTACCCATGCGGAGAGATATCGTGGCCTGAGTTCCAGTGCCCGGTCACAGCATTTTATTTCCGCTTCGAATCTCCCCAGCATTCCCAGTGCAACACCCTTGTTATTCCATGCAACTGCGCTATCGGGATCAATGAGCAATGCCTGCTCACAACATGCCAGTTTATCCTCAAACCTGCCGAGCATCCCCAAAGCAAATCCTTTATTATTCCATGCTTCGACACAATTTGGATCAAGGGATATTGCTTTTTCACAGCACTCGATCTCTTCTTCATATCGACCCAGTTTTCCCTGGGCAAAGCCCCTGCCAACCCATGAAAGTGCATGATTTGGATTAACTGATAGCGCCGCAGAAAATGCTAAAAGCGCATCCTCATGCTTTCCTTCCCGGCCAAGAGCAAGTCCCTCAATATAATAATCCCTGCTTCCCTGGGGAGACTTTATATTTTCTGTTACTTCAGGAAATTCAACCATTCGAGGAATCCATATAATAGTACGGACTTACTTATCAAATTCTTAGTGCAGGAGATATATATGTTAACGGATTAAAAAAAAAAAGATGCTCACGTCACAATCCGTTTATTTCTAACCGTTCACTACCTTTAAAACGCAGCATTGGGGAAATATTTGTTTTTCAAACCAAATCCAGCAGGATTATAATGCTTATCTCTCAATATAGCATCGTTGTACTCTGAATTCGGAAATGATAATGCCTCATCAGGTCAAATCGGCGTTATCCTGCTGGTAGCAATCACGATACTCCTCGCATTCCTCATTCTTCTTATGATCCAGGCACCATCGTTTGTATTGAATATGGAGAAGGAAATCCCGGTAATTTTCGCGATTACGGGGGTTGAGAATGTCGATGAATTGACCGGACATAATAATTATGACAGTCGTATGCTCCTTCTCAATACGGGCACAGATGATTATCCAAATAAAAATCTTAAGGCAGGATTCCTGAAAAACGGTCAACCCGTACTCTGTAATATTGCAACAATGAACGGACACGATTTCATCAGTACATCACATACCGGTGTCCAGTGGATGGGTGGCTCCGGATGCTCCGGTGAAACCTGGAGTCCCGGGGAGCGGATATGTATTGATTTCTCAGATGGAACATTTTATCCAGGTGACAGAATACAAATGGATATTATTGATAAAGTTACGAATATGACCATTTCGCGGCATATATACAATTTTTAATAAATATCATCAAATCGATCTAAAAAAAGTAAACAAATAAAAAATTATTCATCAAGCAGTTTGAATACACCTTTTTTTGCCTTAGTGATTTTACATTCCGGGCAATGCCAAGACTCAGGGACATCTTGCCATGCTGTCCCGGGTGGTATACCCTGCTTTGGATCTCCCTTCAGGGGATCATAGATATAGTGGCATTCGAGACATACGCATCGTATCATTTTTTCTGGATCTTTCATGATCAATTCAACTCTGAACAATAAGGCACTATATATTTTCTGATTTTTTTCCCTGTATTTATATGAATTCTTCCGGATAGGCAACCACTAAGCCGGAAAGGTTATCATCGTCCGTCAGGTTACAGAAAGGAGGCATGACGGGCGCATAGTCGCGCCACGCGAAGGGGTTCGGGAATTTTCCCCTCAAGAGTAAAATCATTGCACAGTTGTGCTGCATCCCGCTGATCCAAACCCCAGGCCCGGATAAAGATAGTCTGATGAGTATGCAGTTCCACCGGAACGCGTTTTCCCAGTTTTTCGAATGCAGAAAGCCGAATGCTGTCATCAGGAAAATGGTGACGGATATCTTCCAGGAGCCCCTTTGAGTCCTCATAGGTAACACAGATTACTGGTATTCCGGTATAGTCTGCAATCTGTTGGGGATTGATAATATTGAACCATGCAATTACGCAACCCGATAGCATAATTACATTAATATCACTGCGTTCAAGGTCAAGTACCATCCGGAGTACAGATGCAGTTGCATCCATGCCACCAACTGTCACGGTTGAAAATGCGAAACCATCTATACGAAGGTCTTTCCGCATTACCACCCCGGCAAGTTTCGAAACTGTCCTTCCTGTATAGCTTTCAGCGATGCCCAGCGCACGGAGCCCCTTTTTCGGGATGTGCATAGAAGCACTTATGTCACCCGATTAAAAATACTATATCAATGAGTTTTAACAAAGATGATGTTTGTATCTTAATCCCAACATTAAATGAAGAACTTACTATTGGTAAGATTATCAGTGAGTTCAGGGATTTGGGATACAACCATATTCTCGTTATTGATGGAAAAAGTACCGATAATACTGTTAAATTCTCCCGCGAGAACGGTGCCACGGTCCGGACACAGTCCGGAAAAGGCAAAGGAAATGCCATTATCGAGGCGTTTGAAATCATAGAGCACCCTTATATACTCATGCTTGATGGGGATGGTACATACAATCCCAAAGATGCAGAAAAAATGTTGATCCCCCTGTTTTCGGGGTATGATCAGGTAATCGGTGATCGTCTCGTTAATGCCGGGAAAGGGGCTTTTTCCTACCTCAACCTTTTTGGAAATCATATGGTAAACCTTCTGTTCAAGGTAGCCCATAGCAGGGATCTGCACGATATTCTGTCAGGGTACCGTGCATTTACGAGACCTGCAGTTCAGCAGATGAATCTGAAAGAAAAAGGATTCGAAATTGAGACCGAGATGTCGGTAGAGGCAGTTCGGAACGGGCAACGTATAATGGTTGTGCCGGTCAATTATTCCCGCCGCCCTGGGACAGATACAAAACTCTCACCATTTCATGATGGTATAAAGATAGTCAGCACAATTTATCGGCTGGCCCGGATGAACAATCCCATGTTCTACTTTGGCATGATGGGGATCTTCACATCGATTCTTGGTATTATCACGGGAATTTATGTTTTGCTGGAATGGTTGCGCGGAATTGATCATATTCCGCTGACGATTCTTACTGTACTTCTTATTGTGGTCGGAATTGAAATTTTCATGTTTGGTATGATCAGTGATATGCTGCTGGTATTTCACCGTGAAATCATACGGGAAATCCAGCTTCTGCAATCCCAGAAACCACCTAAATAATATTTTTTTGTTTTTTTAAGAGCTAAAAATTTATTATCCGTGAGGAGTTTTTACAGACGTGTTTTTGTCGGCATATACCTTTTTAAAAAATAAGACCTTACAGGAATGTTCAGCTAATGAAGTGTAAACATATGCTGCATCGAGATTTTTTCCTGCAGCAAAGGTTCCATGACCCCGAATAATTACCAGTTCTGAAAACATGAGTGCATTACTGACATTATCAGCTATCTTTTGAGAACCAGGAGCACCCTCAACAACAGGAATTTTGGGGCAAAGCATCATTCCTTCGCTGTCTTCAGGTACAACCATATCCATTACAAGTGAAGCAGCAACTGCATAAGGGGGGTGTGCATGGACAATCGCTTCATGACCGGTTTTCCGGTACACATCGCGATGCACACGATATTCACTTGAGGCATAATCCGGTACTTTTCCCTTAAGGGGAATAAATACAGGCTCACCGGCTACATCAAGATATGATCCGGTTTGTTTGATGAAAAAACCCTCAGTACCTTTTCTTGCGCTGATATTTCCAAAATTTCCTCCTACAAGATGCTCATTGAAAAGTCTTTTGCCTATTCGTTCGAACTCACCAGAATACAATCAGAACACCTCTTTTTCGCACAAAATTTTTTTGCATATTCCACTATATGTGCATGCGTCTGTCTATAGACATGATTATCTTTTGGAAGATTCATTTCAAAAAGGTGCTTTAACTCCTGACGATTTTCGGTAATCCCGATGCATCGTACCATACGATCTGTATATGCGTCGATTACAAAAGAAGTCCGGAAAAAACCATAACAAAGAATACTATCAGCAGTCTCTTCACCAATCCCCGGCACGTTTAAAAGCCCGGACCTGAGTTGTCCGGTTGGTATATCAGACATTCCGCCAATACTTCCATACGCATCTTTTACATAAAGGGCCAGAGATTTAAGACGCTTTGCCTTAACCCGGAAGAATCCTGTACATCGAATCGCATCTTCGATATCCTGAATATCTGCTGTAAGAATTGCATCAAAAGAGTTCAGTCCTCTTTTTTTTAGATTTCCTAAGGCACGATCCACATTTTCCCACCGCGTCTGCTGGGTAAGAATCGCTCCTATCATTACTTCATCTGTATTCCCCGGCCACCACCCAATCTCTCCAGACCATCTGTTAAGCGTCCTGATGAGGCTTTTAATCTTAATGGAACTGGATCCCGACATCCTTCATCTTGTTATAACGCGCAATATTGAGGAGGAGTGGTGTTAAGCACTCGACCTGATACGAAGCCGCAAGAGGACCCGCATCAAATGCCTGGAGTTTTGAAATGCGGTTCACTATTTCCATAACCTGTCGTTTTGCTGGTGCATCATCCCCGCAGACCGGGACGGAATAGTTGAGCTCTTCATCAAGCAGTTTCCAGCGGTTTGCTGCGATGGTATTAAAGGCTGTGCAGATTTTAGCAGTCGGTGGAAGCAACCTTTTTATGAGGAGAGCAGCAGAACCTTCCGGAGGTGGAACACACAGGAAGAAATCCCGTTTTTCCATGGGATTGACAGGACTGATAACTATCTTGTTTTCAAAACAGTCCAGTGTCTCAAGAGTACTCACCAGGTGTTTAAACGGGATAGCGAGTATCACGATATCCGCACAGGATACTGCATCCTGGTTCGATGCACCGACCAATGTGCAGGGGTTTTCCCCACGTTTTTCACACACATCAAGGGTGCACTTACAGACGGTCTCCGCTTTCTCCTTATCACGGGATCCAACGATGATATCATAAAGAGGGGAGAGGCGCATTACCATTCCCTCGCCGATATCTCCAGTGCCACCTACAATACCTATCTTCACTTAACTCACCAGCGGTTTTAAGAGTTTTTCGAGCGTCGCAGCATCAGTAACTCCTTCCATGGCCTGCACGACCTTCCCATCCTTTTCGATAATGAGGGTCGGAACAACACGGATACCGAATTTTTCAGCGAGGTCCATGTGCTGGTCAACATCAACCTTCTTTATATCGATTGTATCGCCCATTTTTTTTCCGAGTTCCTCTAAAATCGGTGTCTGCAGTCTGCATGGACCACACCATGTCGCAAAAAAATCATATAAAACCGGTTTGCTCATTGAACATACCCGGAAGAATAGTCGATTAAAAAAATAGATAAAGGTATGGTATTTTATTTGGAGAGCATTTGCATGATAATTTTACCATACGCAGGACGCGTGACAATTACACCAACAATTACACCAAGGATAGTGATAATCGCAAATCCCTTGAGTGTTGATAAGTCCATCAATGCAAGGGGAGCCATTGCAATCACAACAGTTGCTGCTGCGACAACAATAATACCCAGCGCCCGCGAGAGTCTCTTCAGATAGAGATTTGGTGAAGGAACTTTTCCTTCGTGTAAAATCTCATCCGTTATTATGACCAGTTGATCTATCCCGGTTCCAAGGACCGCGATGAGACCGGCGATTGTCGGCAGATCCATCTGGAACCTGATCAGAGCAATGAATCCTAGCAGGATGATAACTTCTGATGCATTAATCAAAACCATAGGGAGCACAATGCTCGGTTCACGATACCGGTAATAGATGACAAACCCGACCGCGATGAGCGCGAAGATCCCGGCAAGAATCACCATCATCTTGTAGTGCTCTCCAAGAGGTGCTGATACACCTCCGGATCCTGCAATGGTGACATCAACGGGCAATGCTCCTGAGCGGAGATGAATTTCAAGATTGGTTGCCTGCTGGGTCCCGTACTTTCCGGTTCCGGTAGAAGCAAAGAGCTGACGGATATTCTCGCTCTGGAGTTTTCCTGCGAGATCTTCAGAAAGAGGTGCGGAATATACTGATTTGTTATCGAGAAGCATGATAAGATTATGGTGTGCAGGGTCGGCGGTTGCGCCGTATTGAATCGCTGCAGTGCGGAATGCTTCAGCACCGCTTTCACTTAAGGTAAACCCTACACCCCATTTGTCGCTGCCCGCGGGCTCCTGGCTGGGTACCTGGACACTGGTGATGGTATCACCAGACAGGACATGCTCGGTCTGGTTTCCGGTTGTCTGGATACGAATTTCGAACTTCCCCTGCTTTCCTACAATTTCCTGCGCCTGGTTCATATCCACACCAGCGAGTTCGACACGGATAAACCGGGCGACATTGTTTAAACCGGTGAGAGTATTGACCTTTGCATCCTTGGTACCAAGCGTATTGATCTTATTTTCAAGGACACGCTTCACCGTGTCTGAAGTAGATTTTGATACACCTTGCTGGTATGAGGTAAGCTTCCCCAGCTCACTGGTAAAGATTGGTTCAAGTTCTTCCTGCGAATAGTATTTCCGGATTTCGAGATGATTGGGATTTGTGGATTCCACTACAACTACTTCGGTATCTAGCTTCTTTGAGAGATTGCTGACAAATGCTTCAACCGGTTGATCGGTAGTAAATCCTACCACTTCAGCACGAAACTCAAGCTGGAGCCATGAACCCTGCTGGAGGTCAAGTCCGTACTGTAGATTGGTTGCAAGATGACCCTGATCATCAATATGCGGATATATTGCAATAACCGACAGGACGATAAGTATGAGGAGCGTCGCAACCCTCCAGTCAGTAACAAGTGCTTTTAATTCCTTTGAGTTCATTTGCCACCTCCCTTCAGGACATACCATTTGAGTATGCCGACGTTCGTGAGCCAGGTGTTCATTACATCATATAGAAGCCCGATCAATAGCACAGCTGAAATCTCATAAATGATCTGGACAGCTCCGAACCATGAAACAAGAAACATGGCCGCAACGGCAGCAAGGGTTGTTGTGGTCATGATAATGCCGGTATGGAATGCACCGGCAAGCTTTTCATTAAGCTTTCCCTGCCGTTTAAGAACCCTGTTGGTGAGCAGAATATCACTGTCAACCGAGTACCCAATCAACATAAGCAGTGCAGCAAGCGTGCCAAGCGATAGCGGAATCCCGACAATGTTCATTGTGGCGGCAGTCATGACCATGTCTGCAAATGCTGAAAGCACGACTGCTCCCGATGGCACGAAAGTCCGGAAGGATAAAAAAACCACAATAGACATACCAATAAAGGAAAATATCATAGCAAGCACTGCCTGTGATTGCAGGGATTTTCCGAAGGTTTCCCCGATCTGATCAATCCGTGTATCAGGATATTTCTGGTTGATTAATGATGTGAGTGACTTATATTTTGCATCATCCATCAATCCAAACTTCAAAAATTTTCCGTTGCCCATATCACTTACTTCAACGAGTGGATAACCGGTAAAATATGAAGTAATCTGTTCCTTGGTGTCGGTCGTAAAAATCGTCACTGCTGTCCCACCAGAGAAATCAATACCCGGTGTTACAGGCATCCCAGTTGAAACCATGTTCAAGGTGAGCAGTACAAGAGATACAGCCAGGAGGCCGAGAGGGATTATCACCAACTGTTTTGGCGAATATTTCTCAATGTTGTAGTTGACCAATCCCATAGCATAATCATCTGTTTACGTACGATTAAATAGTTACCAGAGGGTATTCAGGACTATTTTACTTTCATCGCCTGAAGATCGATAGTATCTGCAAACTTCGCAGAATAAAAGTGTTCCCTCATAAAACCATGAGAACTTCTTTTTAGGTCAAAATATAGCTCAAAACAAAAAAATATAAATAGAGAGACCTTTGACAGTAAGTCTATGAGATCTCCTTCAGAGATCAAACGAGTTGTTGAAGGACGATTGCGGTCATACCTTTCACGGGACAGGACTGGAATCCGGCGCGAAGTACTCAGACTGTTTGTCAGGACCAAATCTCTCACCATAGCAGAACTCGTCGCTGAACTTCAGAAAAAGTTTGTAGTTACATTCCATGCAATTGCATCAATGGTAGGAATTATTGCCTCCCGCATCGGGATCCTCCGCGCAATCCGAAATGCCGGCGGTGTAAACAATTACGAGATAAAAGACAAATATTTTGATATTGTGGTCAGGATTGTTGGGGTTAATTAAACCCACTTTAGATCAAAATGGTTTTTACTGCCACATTCCTATTATTATAGCATCATGCATACAAAAGAAAGCGCCCTCATAAACCAGGTGACCATTGTCCCGGAAGTGATCGATTATATCAATAAAAGGGACTGCGATTTTCGCATCTGCACTTCCTGTGGGGGACCAATTCTCTTACCCCTCCGTATCAAACCCCCAAAAAAGACGGATTTGCTTATCAGAGCGGGGAACCATATGATCTATGTCTCTGCTCACCAGGCACGATTCATCCACAGCATCAGGATGGATATGGTACCCTTTTTTGATGATGATGACCTTACCGGACCTGAAAGCGGATGAGTTTTGAAGAAATCTCCCATACTGCCGATGTGAAAATTCATGCTCGCGCCCCTACTCTTGAAGAACTGTTTGCTGAAACCTTAAAAGCCCTGATGCAGGTAATGTACGGGACAACGTCTCAGGGGGAAATAAAAAGGGAGATCCGGATTGAATCCGGTGATATTGAATCGCTCCTTATAGACTTTCTTTCGGAGGTGCTTTTCATATCAGAAGTGGAGAGTCTTGTTTTTTCAGAGGCATCTCTTAGAATTAATGGTTTATCCCTGATCGCAGAACTTAAAGGTGAGCCGTTTGATCCTGCACGCCATTCGGGTGGTTCTGAAGTGAAAGGAATATCCTATTCAGGACTTGCAATAACCCATGATGCGAATGGATATATGCTGGATATTATATTTGATGTCTGAGACTACTGGCAAAATGGTGGACGGATGCTTGAAGGAATAAACAGAATCGGGGTAAATGAATGGGAAGTACCTGTTGGATATACCCCGGGTATGCGTGTCCCGGGCAGGTTCTTCCTCTCTGAATCATTATGCAGGACTCTCGAACCGGGTGCTGTACAGCAGCTCGCCAATGTTGCAACCCTGCCGGGAATTTTGAAAAATGCACTTGCAATGCCGGATATTCATTGGGGCTATGGATTTCCCATTGGAGGTGTTGCTGCATTTTCTGTTGACGAAGGTGTAATATCTCCCGGCGGTGTTGGTTTTGATATTAATTGCGGAGTGCGGTTAATTTCAACTCCGCTCCTGCACAAGGATGTTGCCGGTCGTCGCGACCTTATTGATGAACTTTTCAGTTCAGTTCCCACCGGTGTCGGTGCGAAAAGCGCACAGAAGGTCTCTTTACAGTCTCTTGATGGTATGATGGTGAAAGGTGCCCAATGGGCGGTTAATGCCGGCTATGGTCTTGAACGCGACCTCGTACGATGTGAGGAAGGGGGATTCATGAAAGATGCGGACGTTCGCGCCATTTCAGGAAAGGCAAAACAACGTGGAATACCCCAGGGAGGAACGCTTGGATCAGGTAATCATTTTCTTGAAGTCCAGGTCGTACAAGAAATTTTTGACCCAAATACCGCAAAAGCGTTTGGGCTCACCCTTGGGCAGATCTGCTGTATGATCCACTGCGGATCCAGAGGACTTGGACATCAGGTGTGCACCGATCACTTAAAAACTCTCGAAGGGGCGACAAAGAAATATCGTATCACGATTCCCGATCGACAACTTGCCTGTGCACCGATAACCTCACCAGAAGGGATTGCATATTTCGGTGCAATGGCTGCCTCAGCAAACTTCGCGTGGGCAAACCGTCAGATCATTACCCATGCTACGCGACAGGTACTGGCAAAGATGTTCAGGATTGATTATGAAGAAATGCCACTCATCTATGATGTCGCGCATAACGTAGCTAAGATGGAGGAGCATGCTATTGGAGGGATGCGCGTGAAAGTATGTATACATCGAAAAGGTGCAACCCGGGCATTCGGGCCAGGATCACGCGATCTTCCATCCGATCTAACTTCTATAGGGCAACCGGTAATCATCCCGGGCAGCATGGGAACATCATCGTATGTTTTACTCGGTACACAGCATGCCATGGATATAACATTTGGGAGCACCTGCCATGGTGCAGGCAGAATAATGAGTCGTACCCAGGCAAAAAAGAAATTGAGTGGCAGGGAAATCACACAAAATCTGCTAAGAAAAGGAATTATCGTCCGCGCACATAGAGAAAATGCAATCGCCGACGAAGCTCCTGAAGTTTATAAACCCAGCGATGAAGTGGTAAATGTTGTCCACGATCTGGGGATATCAAAGATTGTTGCACGCCTCTCACCACTTGGGGTGATCAAGGGATGAGCTGTCGTGCAGGATTTATCTGGCATACAAAACAGCACTTCAACAGATACATCGAAGAATGTGGCATAGCCTGTGAACTTGTCACCCCGCATATGCTTGCAGCTCCATTTTACCATGGCTTATTTAATTGTATGATAATTCCCACAGGTTTTGCAAATCCTGCTTATTCAAACCTGTTGCCGGCACTCCGCGCGGCCTCACACAGAATTGAACAATTTGTTGAAAATGGCGGGAATCTTCTCATCTTCGGTGCAGCTGTTGATAAACCAGACTCCTATGACTGGCTTCCGTTTCCGGTAACCTATCGGCATGAGTACCAACAACGAAGGATTGAATGCATTTCAGGGTCCGATACCGAAACGATCATTGACGATTATGATCCGTCGTGCATAGAATGCGATGGTTCATTTCCATCACACGAAGGGGTGTGTGCAGGAATTGCTGATTCTGCCGATGTAATTATTAAAAAGCAGATTGGAAAGGGGAAAATTATTATCACAAGCATCCATGAATTTCCGTCAAGGAATTTTTTGAAAAAGTTTTGTAGTGAAGGAAAAGAAAGCAGATTCTAGCAGAAATTGGTATATTCATAGAATTTTTTTTTAGATCTGGAAGAAAAGGTGGTCCATCTTACCTGATCAGAATTCTTAAAGGACCCAACCCGTCCTGTCATAACTAATCCAAGCCTAATTTTAAGAGTCAGTTTCCTGATACCTTCGGGAGAAACTGGTCGTTTGTAATTTTTTTAATTGGAAGTTTTGAAGGTTTATTATATTGTGAATTTATTACTATCTAGTAATGGATTTACCCGGCCTTAAAAAACACCAGTCATACATTGTTATTGCAGTTCTCCTCTTTTTTATAGGACTTGCCTTAGTTCTGAGGTTAATTCCCGCATTATTCATTCATGATCCCGGGTTTTTGCTTATTTTTGACACGGATTCATGGTATACCATGCGTCAGATTGAAGTGATGGTAAAGGATTTCCCGGTTTACAACTGGTTTGATCCAATGACCGCTTATCCAACGGGGAAGGTAATTGACTGGGGGCCACTTTACCCCGGTATTGCTGCGATAGTATGCCTGATCACAGGTGCAACAACACGCACCGGAATTATTTTTGCATCTGGCTGGGTATCCCCACTCATCGCCGTGATTATGGTTCCGCTGATGTTTCAACTGGGAAAAACTGTGTGGAACTGGAAAGCGGGAATTATCAGCGCAGCAATGATTTCTGTCGTTTCAATCCAATATTTTTCAGTTTCATCGTATGGGTGGGCAGATCATCATATCGCAGAGGTTCTTTTCAGCACGCTCTTTTTTCTCTCCTATATATTTACCTTAAAGCACATGGAAAGGCACCCGGTTGATTTTAAAATGGGAAATACTCTTCATTTTCCACTTTTCCTCTCATCCATTACAGGCGTAATTTTTTTCCTCGCGCTCCTTTCTTCTACGACAGTCGTTCTATCGCTTTTGGTTATTGCACTATATACTCTGATTCAAAATATCCAGAATAATTTTATTAATCGCGATTCTGACAATCTTTTTTTAGTAAATATTGTGATGTTATCAATCGTTTCAATTCTTTTCTTCCTCTTTGGTTTCAAACGTGAAGGGATATCATTGACCGGTTACTCGATTGGAATTGTGTATGTTCATTTTGCACTAATCGCTGAAACTGTAGTGCTTTTTATCCTTTCATCAGTATTCCGCGGAAAAAAAATACTCTACTTAACAGGCCTTGCTGCACTCTTTGCAGGAGCGATTATACTGGATCAGATCAACGGGCAATTTCACATGTTAACCCAGCAGGTGCTAACATTGTTCAGCGGCACCTCAGTATATTCCGTGGGTGTCGTAGAGACCCTTCCCTGGACACTTTCCGGCGCATGGGAAAATTTTAACTTTGCCCTTATTCTGATGGCAGGAGGACTGATAATTCTTGGATACCATGTCGTGAAAACAAGACACAATGAAAATATATTCATTCTGGTATGGTCTGTCATTATGCTCCTTCTTACAATCCAGTACCAGCGCTTTCAGTACTATTTCACGGTTAATCTCGTTCTACTTGCGGCAATATGTATCGCTGAGCCTTTCGAGTGGAGAAAAGACAAAATTATCAATTATATCTGCGGAATATTTTTTAAAGTATCAAAATTCCCGGTATCAAACGCTGGAACAGATAGTGATAATCCCATAAAAAATTTCCCCTCAGCAAAACGGGATGCCAGGAAAACCAGTAAAAGATCGCTCAAATCAAAAACAAACCATATCTCATCGGCAAAGAGCATTATTGTAATTTCTGTGCTTTTACTCACTGTGGGATTCTTTGCGATTTCCATCTCACAGGCTATTTCATATGGTGTAAATACACCGCACCATGAAATTTCTCCTGACTGGATAGAGTCACTCAACTGGTTAAAAACAAACACGCCTGAAACAGGAATTGATTATTTCAAGTCGTATGATGTACATGGTTTTTCATACCCTGATGAATCATATGGAATTTTGGCCGTTTGGGATGCGGGTCACTGGATCACATTCTTTGCACACCGAATTCCCATTTCCAATCCTTTTCAGGATAACCTTGGAGGCAGCTCGGGCACAGCCGCGTATTTCCTGAGTCAGAACGAATCAGAGGCTGAAGATATCCTTCACTCATTGAATGGGAAATATGTAATTACAAATTCAGACATGGCAGTTGATACATTCACAAACCTGATACCGTGGCCAAGTGGTTCTGTAGACATTTCTCCCTTTATCAAATGGTTTATGGTACCGGATACATCAAATCCTTCCAGGTTACAAAAGGTTCACCTTTACGATGCCCCGTATTTCCAAACGATGGTCGCCCGCCTCCACAATTTTGACGGTTCGATGCAAACTCCCAAAACCTCGAACTATGTCCAGTATATCATCCGTCAGGTACCATCAGCTGGCGAGATTTCAGGAGATGTCAAGGGATATGCCCGGGTTATTACGAACGAACAGGAACTGGATACATCACGGATTTATAATGATACGCAGATTGTAAAAGAGAGTAAAGATCTTATACCGGGGCGTTATGCAAACCTGTTCTCCCATCTACCAAACCAGCCCGTACTGTCGATACCAGCGCTGAAGCATTACCGACTCATCCATGAATCACCGAATAACGCATCCGTAAAAGTATTTCCGGAATCAGATACAATCACGCTTCCGGGTATCAAATACATTAAAATATTCGAATATGTCAGAGGGGCACATATTCACGGTGAGGGCATCATCGAGTTACCACTCGTAACAAATACCGGCCGAACATTTGTGTACCGACAGGAAAGTGAGAACGGGGAATTTACCGTCCCCTACTCAACATCCGGGAATCCATATGAGGTTCAGGCAACTGGACTTTACCATATTATTGGTACATCACGGTACATATCGGTTACAGAAAAAGATGTAACGGAGGCAAATCTGGTCGTTGGGTAAAGAAACAGGAGATTGAATTAAAGGGATAGTCTGAATCATAGATCCTGTTATTGATTAACCGGTGATTTTTGATCAGCAATCACTTCCTGATAATACGATTCTATATCCAGGGTTATGCGATCCCAATCATATGATGCAGCAGACATAATACAGGCATTACGCATTTCGGAATGGTGCACGAGGGCCAGACTGATCTTATCTGCAAGGTCTTCGGCAGAGAGGGAGCATAAGAAGCCATTGCTCTCAGTGATTAAATCATGGATTGCATTTGCCGGATGATTGACGGTAACGACCGGAAGTCCACATGCCAGCGCTTCAAGTGCTGTTATGCCAAATCCCTCCCGGGTTGATGGAAGAACACATACTTTTGAAGATTTCATACGAGCGATAATTTCATCGTGCCGCTCCTGGAATCCAATTAACCGTATTTGCGGTTCCAGGCAGGATTCATGTATCAGTGCAGTAATTGTATCCCGTTCAGGACCATCACCGATAATCATCAGGGTGCAACCGGGTTGTTCCAAAAGAAGTACACGAAAGGCGTGGATTAACAGGTCAACATGTTTTTCTTTAATCAATCTTCCTGCAAATATAATATCCGAGACTGAATCAGAGGGAGGAATAGAACTGAAATTCTGAAAATCAACGCCATTTGGAATAATTTTTATTTCCTCATGTCTTCCAAGCATTGCAAGATTTTTTGCAGTAGTTTTCGAAACAGCCACATTTTTTGTGGTAAGCCGGGCTACAAGTCGTTCTGTATATATCCCTGCAAATCCATTCCATCCAAGGTATTCATACCAGTAATCCCCCCAGACTTCATGCCATGTGATTACAAGAGGGATTTTTTTCAGTTTTGAAAGAAATTTCGCTGCAAAGCATGAAAAATAGGGAAACTGCTGGCAATCAAGGATATCAAACCTCTCCTTTAGCAGTGGAAAAATGAGGGCGATGCTGAAATAGAGAGCCTGCCTGATCGACCTCCTGCTGCCACTATAGAGGTTTTGAGAACGGCAGACCCCATGCAGGAACACACCCTCGCTGATGACAATATCTTCGCCATCCCAGAATTTCATTCCGAAAATATGCACTTCATGCCCATTGCGGGAAAGCCTTGTAGCAAGTTCCCAGACACGTTTTTCAATACCACCTTTTACGTAAGGATAGATGACATCATAGATAAAAGCGATTTTCATCCTGCAAACCTATACATCATCGTTATTTTCATTGAGGAGCATCATACTCTGAAACACAGCAAAAAGAAACACCTGTAACCCGGTAACAACAAAAACAAGCGAAATAATCGCCGTGGAGATTTCTGAAAGGAAGCCGAAATTTGTAAAGACCCATTGGAGGAATATGTTAAGACCGAGTAGTATACCAGCAGTGATTAAAAAAAAACCCAGAATAAGGAATATTTCGAGACTATGGTATTTCATCAGTATTTCGATTATACCCCCCTTGTTCTCATACCCGTGGATGACAGAATAGGTTTTCATCAAAAAAGCTGAAAGTACGACCTGAACACCCCCCATCATCAGGATTGCGCCAAGAATGAAAGCATGGAGATGGGAAGATTCAATTTCGCCCTGAATATAAAAAAACATCATAAGGAAAAGTCCAGTTAATGAAAACATAAATCCCGGGACAGCGATAAATGGAAGTGGTTTCATAAGGAGGACAAACCGGATGTGACGCCATCCATCTGCAAAACTATGCAACTTGGAGGATGTCAGTCGTGGATAATAATCAATAGGGACTTCAACGATTTTCAGCGGCGCTTTTGATGCCATAACAAGCATTTCAGATGCAAACTCCATACCTCCGCTCTTTAATGGAAGACGATCTAATCCTTCGCGCGTAATTACGCGAAACCCGCTATGTGCATCAGAAAATCGCGTATGGAAAAATACATTGATCATCCAGGTCAGGAGAGGATTTCCAATATACCGATGGAGTCCATCCATCGAACCTTCATGAATTATGCCTTTAAAACGTGAACCGATAACAAAATCTGCACCATCCCTGAGAGGGGCAAGTAGTTTTGGAATGTCAAAAAAATCGTACGTATTGTCTGCATCCCCCATGAAAATGTAACGCCCCCGTGCATGTTTGAATCCGGTAATATAGGCATTTCCATAACCGTTTTTTTCAGCATGAAAGACTTTTGCACCTAAAGATTCTGCAATCTCAGGAGTCCGATCAGTCGATGAATCAACAACAATTATCTCGCCTTTGATTGCATTGTCATGAAACACTTTCTGTATTCTGGTAATACATTCTCCAATGGTCTGCTCTTCATTAAGAGCGGGAAGTATTACCGAGACATCAATACTATTTTCATTGCTGGATTGTTGATCCATTTTATGTCCTTTTGTCTAATTTTTTGCGATACAAAAAATAATTGACTTTTGATTCAATAAAATGATTGGAAATGAATTCAAAATACTGGTTAATCAAATTATATAGGAAAATGTTCATTTCAAATAAAAATTGAATATATACACATAACTTATAGCATTAATGAATCTGAACATCCTTTTCATTTAAACCTTATAATAAATGATCATTAAAGGGGAATTAAAAGGGGAATTCATGAAAAAAATACTGATTACCGGTATCAGTGGTTTTGTAGGAGGACATTTTGTTCATTACCTGACCACTCATCACAATAATCTTGAAATCCATGGAATCAGCCGTTCAAAACCTGCATGGGATTTCGTGAACATTCCTCCCCGGCTGCTCAATGTCCATCATTTCCATAAAGCTGATCTCAATGATATTCCAAGGATAAAATTACTTATAGAGGAAATTCAGCCGGACTATATCCTTCATCTCGCAGCACAAAGCTCTGTTGCAGAGAGCTGGAAGACACCGGTATTCTCATTTCTGAATAATACGAACATCTTCTTGAATATCATTGATACTGTCCGGCTCAATGATAATGCTGCCCGCGTTCTTTCGATCGGGTCATCAGAACAATATGGGATTGTACCTGAAAATGATCTGCCGATAACCGAAGACAGGCCGCAATGCCCGGAGAATCCCTATGCAGTTGCACGGGTTGCCCAGGAGCACCTGGCAAGGATATATGCCAAAGGGTACGATCTCGATATCTGCTGTACCCGTTCATTCAACCACTGCGGTCCGGGCCAGACTGATCGTTTTGTCGTAAGCGCCATAGTCAAACAGTTTGTGAAAATTGCCAAGGGTATCCAGAAACCAGTTATCAATATAGGCAACGGTGCAATTGTGCGTGATTTTGTTGATGTACATGATGTTGTTGACGCTTATAACCTCCTTCTAACCAAAGGAAAAAAAGGAGAAGTATACAATATCTGCAGCGGCCAGGGCCGGGCAATCAAGGATATTATAACCGTGCTTTCCGAAATGCTGCGTATTCGTGTCGAAGTGCATCAGGAGCAATCTCAGATCCGCCCCATAGACAACCCACGGATTATTGGAAGTTACAAAAAAATCCAGCGGGATCTGGGGTGGGAACCAACGATTCCCTTTGAACAGAGTCTCAAGTCCATATATAAATACTGGGACCAGAGATTACAGGACGAATCGAAGATGCTTTCAGGAAATACTCTATGAGACCATGAAAACGGATTTTATTAAAACAATCAGTTGCCCTCATGAACTAATGAAAGGAGCATAAAACACAAAAATGTTCCTAAAAAACAGTCGTGGACAGGGAAATTATGAAGACTGGTGAAAAACTGTGAAGATAGCTATCTTTCATGACTATTTCGGTGCTATCGGAGGAGGGGAAAGAGTAGTAACCACTCTTGCGGATATCTTCCATGGGGATATTGTAACAACCGATGCCGATGCACTAAAAAAATTACAATTTAAAGGTAATGTTATTCAACTTGGAGATACTTTTAAATTACCCCCGATAAAACAATTTTCAGCGCAAAAAAAATTTTATTTCTGTAACCTTTCTGATCAATACGATTTTTTTATTTTTTCCGGTTACTGGAGCCGTTATGCCGCTCACCTCAATCATCCGAATCTATGGTATTGTTATAGTCCTATAAGACCCTTTTATGACCTTTACGACGTATTTCTCCAGCGACAGAAAAACATCCTCACACGTCATGCATTTCGATTGTGGGTATATAGTCTACGCTGGTATGATAAAAAATCCATCCGGAATATTGATCGGATTATCGCGATTTCCCAGATAACCAAAGCGAGGATTGAACATTACCTCCATTATAAGGCAGATGTTATTTACCCCCCGGTCGACACATCACAGTTCAGGTTTAAAGAGTCCGGAAATTTCTGGTTATCAGTGAACCGGCTTTATCCAGAAAAACGCATCGAACTGCAGATTGAGAGCTTCCGCCGAATGCCTGATGAGAACCTTGTGATCGCAGGCGGATTTTCGAAAGGTGATCATGCAGAAGCGTATACCAAGAGGATACTAAGGGATTTACCGGATAACGTAAGGATCGTTGGTGAGGTCGAAGAAAAAGAACTTGTTGATCTTTATGCATGCTGCCGTGGTCTGATTTGCACCGCCCTCAATGAGGATTTCGGATTAACTCCGCTTGAAGCGATGGCGAGCGGGAAACCGGTTGTCGCAGTGAATGAAGGAGGGTTCTGTGAGACCGTGACCGACGAAACCGGCCTCCTGGTAAATCCAAATCCCCAAGCTATCATTGATGCTGTGCGGGAGGTATCAAAGGATGCTGAGTCGTTCCGTAAGGCTTGCCAAGAGCGAGCGCGGCTTTTTGATATGGCGATCTTTGCAGAAAAAATGAAAGCGGCTGTGAACCAAAGATAATGATTATCATGGTATCATAATTATTTTTTTTACTTTGTCTGATATTTTTAAGAAGGAAAATACCATAATTACAATTGTCATTACCACAATTATGGTACATAAGAACAATTTCGGCGGGGATCGATTTTGAATTTCAGCCTGATCATTGAACTTACCAAACGGGATTTTATCGAACGTTATTCAGGATCAGCTCTGGGTTTTATCTGGTCATTCATCTATCCCCTCATTAATATCCTGATCTATATGATCATCTTCGGCAACCTGATGGGGGCCCGGCTTCCTGGCATGTCATCAGTGTGGGGGTATGGAATCTACCTCATTTCAGGACTTATTCCGTGGACGGCATTTGCAAATACAGTAACACGATCTTCTACTGTATTTCTGGATAAAAAAAATATCATAACAAAGATACGCATAGACCTCCCGAGACTCCCCCTCTTCATCGTATTTTCAGAGACAATTACCTTTGTTGTAACACTTGTTATATTTCTTGGCATCCTTCTCATTACCGGGTTCTCCTTCTCGCCGTATCTTTTATTTATTCCTGTAATCTATCTCATCCAGCAGATCTTCGCGTATTCCCTGGGTTTTTTCCTCGCGATGATTGTGGTCTTTCTTCGGGATCTTAAGGAGGTTGTTACAATCGGTTTTCAGATCTGGTTCTGGTTCACCCCTATCGTCTATGTGTTTGAGATTCTTCCATCTTTAGCCCAGCAAATTCTTTTCTGGAACCCTGCACTCGCATTCATTTCCGCATACCATGATATTTTTATTTTGCAGAAGATGCCCTCATTCATCTATCTCACGCTCGTTTTAATGATGAGTAGTATCCTGATTGTCTTTGATTATATGATCTTTAAAAAGCTGGAGAAGGATATCCGGGATTTCATATGATGCAATTTTCAAAGAGGATGAAGAGACATGCTTGTTGAAAAAGAATTCTTAGTGATATAATTTACCCCCATCAGGTGCACCATCATGATTAAAGTTGAAGGGATCTCAAAAAAATTCAAACTCTACCATTCACCAGCCTATCGGCTCAAAGAGATCATCTTCAGGCAACAATATCACAAGGATTTCACCGCTTTGGATACTATCTCTTTTGAGGTCGGCGCAGGTAAGACTCTTGGTATCATCGGGCAGAATGGAGCCGGCAAATCTACCCTCCTGAAAATTCTCTCCGGCATTGTAATTCCGGACAGCGGAACCATCCAGATTGATGGAAAGGTCACCGGGCTTCTTGAGCTTGGTACCGGTTTTAACACGGAGATGACGGGCCTTGAGAATATTTACATGAACGGTACCCTAATTGGCATGAGCAAGGACGAAATCGACCGGAAAAAACAGGCAATTATCGACTTTTCCGAACTGGGAGAATTCATCAACGAGCCCATCAAGACCTATTCTTCAGGTATGACCATGCGACTTGCATTCTCTATCGCAATCCATGCAGATCCGACATGCTTCCTTGTTGATGAAGCACTTTCTGTAGGAGATGCATACTTCCAGCAGAAGTGCATGAGGAAGATCCAGGATTTCAGGGCGAGTGGGGGATCGATCATTTTTGTGTCGCACGATATGAATGCAGTAAAGACGTTGTGTGATACCGCGATATTGCTGGATAATGGACGAATAATTGATTATGGTGAGCCAAAGGAGGTTGTGGATTTTTATCAGAATATGATGCTGAAAAAGATGCATCAGGGGGAGGTTGAAGTAAATGTAAAGAAGGGAAAAAATGACTCTTCACAAAATAACAAAAACAGTTACCGTTCAGGAATTTCAACCAATCAAGTGGAAGTACTGTCAGTAAATATTTTTGATAAATCCAATCAGGAAATAAATTATATTGAAAGTGGGGATTTTGTAAATGTGGTCAGTAAAATCCTTTCATTTGCAACGCTCGATGACCCCCATTACGGAATTATAATCCGTGATAAATTTGGCTCAGAAGTATATGGAGCCTCTACAGAATCTTTAAGCTTAATAACTGCACCTCAGTATAAAGGAGAGATTGTAACCGCAATCTTTTCCTTATATCTTCCCTTATCTCCTGGCGAGTATACGATATGCATCGGTGTTGCAAATGGTGCTTGTGACTTTGGTATTTTCGAAGAATACTGTTTATTTATTCAAGATATCGCAATTATAAAAATAATCCAAAAACATGGAAAATCGAGATTTGGGGGTCTAGTAAATCTTAATGCGAAAATGGATATTTTAAAAGATAACGATAAAGTAAACAATGATTAAAGCGGATTGTTTCGAAAAAATATTTAGCATCATAAAATAAATTTTTTGCATCATGAATTTAAAAAAATATAGACCATCTTCATCACAAATCCAGTCGTTAATTGGGGATGGGTGTTATCAACCATTTATTTTTTCTGACGAATTTATTTCAGGTATTGGTTATAGTTGGGTAACAGGAGAATTAATTATTGCAATGGATAAAGCCAATGATATTGCATATCGATGGCAAGCACCAAATATGCCATTAAAAAGGATTAAAAATTATATTACAGACGAAAACTGGGAATTATTTGTCGATTGTAACACCAGGTTACGAAACATGTATGATTCGTGGATTAACCATACTCTTAATGCATTAGATTTTCCGTTAGATTATAGTGTAGTCGATACCGCTTCAAATGCCGGATATTTTCTTTATAAATTTAAAGAAAAAGAGGCAGGAACATGTATTGGTTATGATTTGTTGGATTTTTCTAATGTATTTTCTACATTGAATACACTTACGGGATATAATGTGAAATTTTTTAATAAATCTTACGACATGACTAGTCACACAATCCCTGATTCATCTCCTGCTGATATTGTAATATCATGTGCTATCATGTGTCATTTGAGCGATCCATTAAACTATCTCGCATTCCTTGGGTCAATCACAAAAAAGGCATTGTTATTATTCACCTCTGTTGATGATACGGATACTTTTCAAATAATCTATGATGGCGCCAAAGCATTTTATCCGGATGCACGATTCCCAAATTGTTTTGATGCTAATACCCGGATTTCAAAAGGTGTGTTATTATTCGGATTAAAAGAATTAGGATTTTCTGAAATTATTGAATTGCCATATTCTGATTTGTGGATTCCTCTGGAAACATATAAAAAATTTAAAACAATAGTGGCATTAAAAGAATGATACTGTTCTGACTCTGGGAGGATGGATGTTAGAGAATATTCTTAATATTATGCAACAGACGGATTTTGATTTTCGAAAATATACCAATCCAAATGACAAATTATCCTATCTCTTTTCTGAATGGGTTCCCTATTACCGGATGAAATATGCCATATGCAAAGCAATTAATCCTCATTCAATTCTTGAAGTGGGAGTAAGATACGGATATAGCGCAATCACTTTTTTATCAGCATCACAAAATGCGACTTATCTCGGAATTGATAACGATACCAACACATATGGAGGAACACAGGGTGCTATTGAATGGGCAAAAAAAATTACAAAAAATTCCAATGCAACATTTTTAATAGCAAATACTCAGGAGATGGAGTCTCTTCCAGGGGAGCATTATGATTTGATCCACATCGATGGACAGCAGGATGGAGACGGTACATTTCACGACCTTGAACTTGCACTTCAGAAAGCGAAATGGATTCTCGTGGATGGATATTTCTGGTCGCAAGAGAACATGATTAGTTCAACATATTTTCTGAATAAATATAAACAGTTTATCGAATATGCCATCATTATACCATCATATGCAGGAGATTTATTAATAAAAACGAAGGAATCGGCTAAAAATATCCGATTCTCAAGGAAAACAGATACAGATCAAACGATACGCGAAGAATACGATCAAATCTATTTTTTACAGGATTGCGGGGGATATAATTCATTTAAAAAATATCAGGGCAGACAAGTAACTGATGAAAGACTTCTTGCTGCATTATATCTTGCCAGTCCCGCCCATAATAAATCAATTCTTGATATCGGCTGTGGGAGAGGAGAACTTTGCTATGCCTTAGCTCAATTAGGAGCAAATGTAACAGGAATAGATTATTCCTCCTCTGCAATTTCAATTGCAGAAAAGACATTTCATGATGCAATCAAAAAAGACAAACTAAAATTTATTTGCATCGATTTCCTTCAGTTCAATTTTGATAAAAAATTTGACCGGATTATCGCTACCGATTTTATCGAGCATATCGAGAAAAGCCGGTATGATCTGGTCTTACGAAAAGTTGCAGGGCTTCTGAAACCGGGAGGATTATTCATCCTTCATACTTCCCCCAATGTGTTGAATTTTGAAGCCCCCTATCAAGAGAAAAGAGCCATTGCCCGTTCAATTGGGAGTTACCTTCCTAAAAATCCGCGAACATATTATGAAGATATTATGCATATCAATGAACAGTCGCCAGATTCTATCAAGAAAAATCTGGAAAAACATTTTCCATATTCAATTGTCTGGGTTGCTACCGCTCCGGATATCGTAGGATCGCTCGGAAGAGTATTTTTAATGAATGAGACGATTAATGCCCGCAGCATTTTTGCGATCGCATCTGATTCCATGATAGAACATTCCCGAATTCTTAATCAACTGATCCAGAATCCATTGGATACCAATAAGCTCGCTGCAAAAATCTCCTGTGGCTCATACCCGGCCAATGTAGCACCACATGAGCATTTTTCCGTCGAAATTACAATTGATAATTTGAGTGATGAGAGATGGGTGTCCCTCCCGCCAAACCCAGTACACCTCGCCTATCATTGGCTTGATGAAAAAAGAGAGATTATCGTATTTGACGGGATGAGAACAGTTATCCGATATCCCTTGTTGCCTGGGGAGAAACGGACATTTTCAATTGATGTAATTGCTCCACCAAGGGACGGAAATAATATCCTTCAGGTTACATTGGTTCAGGAGGGATGTTTCTGGTTTGAAAAATTCGTTCGGGATCTCCCGGTATTTCTGAAGATCAAAACTAAACGAGATAAATAGTATATTATTTTTAAGTTCCGCGAAATATTCTATGTGCTAATCGCATAATTTAAAATTTCATACAAGGAGGGATTCATGGAGAACGCGACTATCGGGAATTGCGATGACAACATCAATGCCGAAGAGATAATGCAAAAAATACGGGAGAGAATTTATCGCAGCAAAATTTCTGGTGAAATGCCTCAGGATCCTTATGTATTAATATCATCCTTTTATCTAGGTGAAAACGCTGAAGGGTTACCTGAATCCGTCAAGCAGGATTTATCTTCGGTCAATTCATCATGGGATCTCAAAAATTCTAGTTATGATATAAGTTCTCACCACAAATTTTTTGGAAAAATCCTCGTGAAAAGTCGTGAGCTTGTCCATGGCGAAGTACGGCGTTATGTGGATCCGATCTTTTCCCGCCAGACAATGTTCAATGCAAGCACGATTCGGCTGCTGATGAGGACTTTCCAAATCAACGCAGAACTTGAAAACGCAATTTCCCTTTTAAAACAAGAAACTAATCAAAAGATTAAAGATACGATAGACACCGCAAAATCTGAAACAGACTCAAAAATTGAAGATCGTGCACGTGAACTAGAATTAAAAATTGAAGATCGCGAACGTGAATTATTTTCCCAGCTGGATGCCGATATCCATTCTCGGGCATCGCTTGCACGTATCCTCGAAGATCGAATACAGACGGAACTTGTCAAAAAGAGCGCGGTCTCGGAATCCATCACTCCTACTGATACAACCTATTTTCTCTTTGAGGAACGATTCAGGGGTTCCCGGGAAGATATTAAACTTCGACAATTGTCATTTCTCCCTTATTTCGAAAAATGTTCCCGGGTGCTTGATATTGGATGTGGAAGGGGAGAGTTTCTTGAGGTTCTCCGTGAACATAAAATTGGTGGGATTGGGATAGATATTGACGCAGATATGATCGCCTACTGCCATTCCCGCCAGCTTTCAGTTATACAGTCTGATGCGGTAACATATCTTGAGGCACAGGAAGATAAGAGCCTGGATGGAATATTCATCGATCAAGTCGTAGAGCATCTTGAACCCGATTATCTTGTCAGATTGCTCGCACTCTGTTACCAGAAACTAAAATTTGGATATTTTATCGTCGTGGAGACAGTAAATCCGCTGTCTTTTGTTTCTTTTGTCAATTTCTTCATCGATATGACACACAAGAGACCGGTTCATCCTGAAACCCTTCAATTCCTCATGAGTATCGCAGGATTTCGGGTGAGTGAGAGGAAATTTTTCTCACCAGTTTCCGATGACGGCAAACTGAAAAAGATGATGATTACCGTGGAAATGGATGAAAATGCCCGAAATAGATATGATTTGTTCAATCAAAATATCGAGAAATTAAATGCAGTGCTGTTCGGTCCGCAGGACTACGCGATAATCGGGAAAAAGTGAAATTATATGATGCTCATGAACCAAGAAGAGCCTAAAAGCAATCCAGATGTTATTTTGAGGGAACTTAAAAATAATTTTCGAGTTATTGATATTCTTATCGAACTGAAAGATTTCAAAAAATTTTGTGACACTGTTGGTTATCCAAGATCTTACGGAAGACTTTTTGGAAATTTTTTAAATGAAAAATTATTAGAGCATTATATATCCACAATCTTATTGGATTTTTCAGTAAATGATCGTTTTATCGATATTGCTGCAAGCCATTCACATTATGCTGAATATATCCACAAGAAAGGTATTGAATCCTATAAACAGGATCTCATATTCCCAAAAGGAATTACGGTTAGTCGCGATTCAGACGTTCCCTTAATTGGGGGAAGTGCTGCAAACCTTCCCTTTCGCGATAATTATTTCACCAGAATGACACTGCATTGCAGCATCGAGCATTTCGAATATGTTGATGATATAAATTATATAAATGAAGCTTCAAGAGTTTTGCAGCCAAAGAGCAAAATCTGTATACTTCCGCTTTATTTTGGTGAGGAATATCATATAGTAACAGATCCCAAAATATTCGAAAAAGAAAAAAATGAAATACGTTTCGAAGAAAATGTTCCTATTTATTTTAAAAAAGGTTTCGGAAACCGACATTGCAGAGTATATTCTGTATCAGAATTTAAAAATCGCCTGGCAGATGACAAAATTTGGCAAGTAGAAATATTCCATGTTTTAAATCTCAATGATATTGGCAAGGAATTATATTGTGAATTCGCGGCATTATTTATCAAAAAATAATTTTTATTTTTTTCCCGTCGCATTTTTAATTTCATTCACCATCAATTCTGCGATTTCTTTCCAGACATAATGCGCCTTGACAAGATCCCGCCCATTGGATGAAAGGAACTCAGATAAATTTTTATCATTGATAACATCAGAAATCTTCTCTGGAAATGCGTCAATATCGCAAATAATAGCATGAATGCCATTTTTAAGATTGATTCCCCGTGCGCCAACCGCGGTTGATACAACAGGAAGTCCTGCCGCCATATAGTCCAGCATTTTCAGATTTGTTCCAGAACCACTCATCATGGGATTTATGGCAACATTTGTAACCCTGAACAATTCGCGTTTTTCTTCATCCGTGATTAAATAGGCAAAACCAACATTTTTTCCATGGTTTTCGTTCCTTATCGTCCAGCATACGCTTCCGGCAATGAGGAAATATACATTTGGTAATTTGGGTGCGATATTTCGAATTATCTGCTTTGCAGATTCGACATTTGGGGGATGCCCACTTCCCAAAAAAAGTATCAACGGGGCTGAAATTATTTGCTCTTTCTTGATCAATCTACTCTTGTATATTTCGGTATAGTATTCCAAATCCACACCATTTGGAGCTACTTTGATTTTTGACGTGTCCACATCATAAACCTGTGTAAAAAGCTGTTTATCATCTTCTGACATGGCAAAACAGAGATCGCATCGTTTTAAGAGAGCCTGACCCGTCATCCTTAATCTGTCTAGCAGTATGTTTTTTAAATACCCATTCGAAAGAATAGACTTTTTAAGAGCGTATTCAACATTAAGCGCTTCATAAATTACCAGCTGATTCCGGATATATGGAGCTACAGCAGGATACATATAGGGGTGGCAAAAAATTACAATGTCACATTCTGCAAGTTCTTTTCGAATAACTTTTTTAAGTTGAAGATTTGAAGAGGCGAAAAACAGAGCACCAAAATCATCGACTGAAGAACGCATCATTAGATTTGTAATAAAAATAATTATTTTATAAAAAAAAGTCTTGGGGACTGAAATTTCATGAAAATTTTCCGAGATAATTTTATTCTGAATTTTTGGATTTTCTCCCAGACACACATAGATTATCTGAAAATTTGATGATATGTTTTGATAAATATTGAATATCCGGACTTTTCCTCCATGAACAATCGGGAAAATGGTAAAATCATTCACAACAAGAATTTTCTTCATATTAGAATCTCTCAATTTTTTCTGACATATCATGAACAATAAATTCCCAGTCATATCGCTTTTCTACAAGATTATGCCCATTTTTTTTCAATGAATCTGCAAGACGATCATCTGATAACAAATCATGAATTTTTTGGGGGAAATCCGCGATTTCACAGATTAATGCATGGTTGTGATCGATTAAGTCCAGACCTCGTGCTCCCATTGGGGTCGTTATAGTAGGGATTCCGGCGGAAAGATAGCCAAGGACTTTAATATTTGTTCCCGAACCGCTGAGCATGGGATTTATAGCGATATCAGAAATTTTTAAAATCTCCTTCTTTTCCTCGTCACTTATCTGACCAAGTAAATACACATTTTCTGAGTTAATAAACGTAGATATCCGATTCTGCGAATCATGTAAATCAAATAGGAGGGATTCTCCATTCTTTGAATATTCAATTTGTTGAATTGCAACACCCAATACTCTGCCAGAATCCCGAAGTTCCTTTTCGCAGGTGAATGATAGTGTCGTTTCCTGGTGCGTGGAGAAGGGGATTGTAAGAATATTCCAACCAGTAACCAGAGGGAAGATCTCATGAGTTGATATTCCGGTTACCTCAATTGTCTGAAGATGGGGTGAAAATAATTTAATCGAAATTGATTCAATATTTTCCGATAGTTCTATCTTTGATTCGGGTTTTACCCAAACTATAGGAGTGGTATCCCAGAATTCAAGTGGATAAAATCCAGCAATAAGTCGTATATTTTTTATATTCCCAAAAATGGGAAGTTCTTGAGATAAATTCTGATTTGTCAATCCCTCTTGGTTCGTAAAATATTGAGAAACATTCCCTGCGATGAGAAAAATAATTTCTGGCAATTGTGCTGAAATTGTGAGAATCTGGGTAACAGCTTCAATATTTGGGGGGTGATAGCTTCCGATAAACAGGCATATGGGAGGATTTTTACACCCCTGACGGTTGAAAAAAACTGAATTATACGCTGCAACAGGAATACCGTTTGGGGCCAGATAAAATTTTTCCGTAATAACGTGATAATTTTCGATAAGACTGTTTTTATCTTCATCTGATACGACAAATATCATATCGCATTGTTTTGTTAGTTTTTTTTCAATATTATAGACGTATCTTAAAAAAAATTTACCTATGGCAGAATTCGAAAAAACGTGTTTCATCAATTCGTATTCATTGTTATACGCATCATACACGATTTTTTTCCCCTTGAGAAAACGATGAGGCACTGTATAAAGGAAAGGCGATGCACAAAAAATGATATCCGTTTTAAGTAATTCTTGTTTAACACATTTTTTAAAATTTGGATTGAACCTGCTTTCAATTGATGTGATTACGGCAGAACATTCATTGATTGAGGAATATTTCCCCACAAAATGATGAAGGGCTGAAGAAATTATTGTCTTTGGAATTCTGATTTCTTTAAAATGTTCTGCATGAATTACTGTTTCCATGGTATTGTCTTTATTTTTATGGGTGAAACTCACCAGCGTCACATCATAATATCTCGAAAGCCCCCTTAAAACATAAAAGAGTCGTTCCTCGCCTCCGCTTTTTGGTGGGGTAAATGCTGGATGAAAGCTTAATGCAAGGATAGCACGCATTAATACACTATTCGTTTAATATTATTTAGAAATAATGAAAGCCTTGCATATTACCTTTCGATATGGAAATGACGTTTATGGGGGGGCGGAACTATATTTCAGGCATCTTTCAGAAGAACTTAAAAAGCGTGGTGTTGAAATCGATATCTGCACTACACAAACTCACACGCTAATACCGTTCATAAAATCCGGGACTAAATTTGATAACAGTCTTGGAAATGAAACGATAAATGGTATCAGAGTTTTTAGATTTCCAGCAAAATCCCAGAACCGGTATCTTTCATTAATTTTTGAAAAACTTATACAATGGCAACGTGACCGGGAAGAATTGGAATCTTCATCAGAAATCAGAGAGATATTCAATAAATCATATTTCGAAAACGGAGGTATGCTCGCGGATGGATGGAATCAACTTGAACGTTACGGGGACTCTTTCATGCGATGGACAAAGTCCGATGCCGCATTTGTGATCAATGACTCAAATATTTCAAAAATCAGTTTTTCATTGAATAATCCCAAAGGATTTTTTACTCAGATTGAAATCATAGCAAATGGCCATCATGAACGAAGAATTATCAGGTCTCTATCACATTGGAGTACCATATCATTTCAACTAGCAAATGTATCAGGTCTGGTTACGGTAAAAATTCATTGTGGGAACGTATGGCGTCCGATTAAAGATTTCAGATCACTCGGGGTTGCAATATCCAATATCAAATATGTATCCCAATCGGGAGAGGAAACGATCGATCTGGAACATGATTACAGGTTTTTCCTGAATAAACAAAAAAAATATATTCCCTATTTAATGCAGCGTGCTCATGATCGTCCAAAATACTATTCCTGGATGTTTGATTACCTTCGGGGACCACGATCTCCGGATATGCAGCGATGGTTAGAGAGAAATATATCCAACTATGATATTGTCTTGGCACAGATGTTACCGTTTAATACACTAAAATATTCTTTTATTGCAAAAAAATTCAATAAACCCCTCATCCTTCTTCCTCTCATGCACGTTGATGATGAATTTTATCACTGGAATCATTATTATGATATGCTCAAATCGGCTGATTGCATCTTTTCACTTACGTTATTTTCAAAAAAGCAGGTTTTTGATAATCTTGGCGCAAAGTGCATAAATGTTGGTGCAGGAATTGAAACAGGGATTTTTTTAAATGGTGACATCAATGGATCCAGATTCCGGGAAAAATACCACCTTACTGATAAGGAAATAATTTTGACGGTATCCCGAAAATCCCCGACAAAAAATTATGACTATCTCATCGAGGCGATTGAAGGAATAAAGCATGATCATCCCGAGGTAATTCTCGTTATGATTGGTCCTGATGAGGATAAAAAACCGATAAAATCAGAAAACGTTTTGTATCTGGGAAAGCTTGGTGATCGAGATCTTGCCGATGCGTATGATGCATGTGATGTCTTTGCAATGATGTCAGAGAGTGAGAGTTTTGGCATGGTTTTTTGCGAAGCGTGGTCAAGGAAAAAACCTGTAATAGGCAACAGAAATTGCGGGGCTGTAGCAGCAATCATAGATCATAATTGGGATGGACTACTGTGTTCAGACAAAAAGGAAGTACGTTCGGCAATAATTCAATTACTCGAGGATAAAAAGAATTCAGTGATATTTGGAGAGAGAGGTTACCAAAAAGTGATTGAAAGATATACATGGGATAAAATCTCAAATCGGGTTTACAATTGTTATAATAATCTCATAATGAGGAATTGAGATGGTTAGTTTAAAAAATTATGTAGTAAGTGATGATTTTTCGCACCATAAAGAAGAATTTTACCGGACATATGAAATCATCAAACTGCATACCACCTTTAAGGATAAACTGATCCTTAATCTCTGCTGCGGAGCAGGGTTGCACACCGGATTTCTCGTCAGAAACGGTGCTCAGGTAATCGGGATTGATCTCCTGGACTACGAAACATTATGGGGGGGAAATTTCAAAGAAAAATTACTTGAAATTTTTCGCGATAATAATGAACCCTTTGATGGCTCAAAATGTCAATTCATCCGAATGGACGCTGAGAATCTCCTTTTTAAAGATGAATTATTTGATTTTGTTTACTGTATTAATGCCTTTGAACATATTCAAGATCTGAGTAATGCATTGATTGAAATCTGGCGTGTATTGAAACCAGGCGGATTTGCATTCATTCAATTTGATCCTCTTTATTATTGTGATACAGGCTCCCATATGTTTGATTTTTTTCCGGAACCCTGGGGGCATCTTGTATATTCCGAAGATGAATATATTCAAAAACTTCGCTCTGCAAATTGCCCTGCAGAAATGATTCGGGATTTTAGAGCGGGACTTAACAGAAAGGGGAGAATGTATTTTAAAAAACTTTTTGCGATATTCACTGATAAAAAATTACAGATATTTGAAAAAAAAGCATCGTACGAATGGTCGGGTATAACAAATCCCGAACATTTGAAGCATAATAATTTCAAGAGGCTTCAGAAAATCTACACAAAAGAAGATCTTCTTTTTCGGGGAATGAATATTTTGTTGAGGAAAATAAGGTAGTGTACATGAAGTGCTGTAAAAAGTGAAGATGCCCAGTATCCAACAGTGAATTGGAAACAAAGAGGAACGGGGCAACGAATCTAAGAGACATAGTGCTAAATTATCTTACTGATAACGAGAAGGGGATACAGGCTCAGCAGGCTGGAATACCAAGACATGCGAGAACGAGTTTGAGAGTGCAGGAATGCGCAGTTCAACTTGATGAACGAAGTCTCACTCGTGCAGCTGATACTATTCGCCAGTTCCACAGGGATGTGCTGATAATATAGATATACTACCAAAAATACGATGATAATCTTTGATGAAATTATTCGATCAATATATGTATTCATTTAATTCTACTAAAAAAAGCCAGGATGATTGCGTTTTTTCCTCTCATGTTTATAAATTGTAAACTGATTAAGAAACCAACGAACTCTTACTCTAAGGTGCCTCAATCAGGATGAGAATACATTAAACATTCGAATCGGTTATAGTAATCTTCTGTATCGCGATGCTCAAACATCGCTGATCAGTACTCATTAATATGGGAACATCGATAGGTCGTTCACAACTTTCTGCAGTGTGCAAATAAATAACGTTCTCACCAGAAATAATAGATATTTCAGACATAACGTTAGTCGGAGATGTGGATATAATTTTAGAAATTATGAAATTTCCATTAGTATAAAGATCCAGAGTTCGTGGATGAGAAAAACTTTGCGCGATAAAAGTTAATGTTACAGTACTATTTTTTGGAGAGAGAATTTTAATTTTTGAATCATTTTTCATCCAGTAGGTAGTTACTGAATTCCAATTTTCTCCACCATAGAACCCATCAGAAAGTGAAATTAAAAATCCTGGGATTATCCCTATTGACACAGAATCGATTGTTTTTTCAGATATTTTCGGAAGAAGAGGATTTAAGTAGAGCGATTTTGATGTAATTGTAGTAAAGTTTAGATTTACGAATTTATTTGATTGAAAAAAATGGCTACTTCCTAATATTGCGCTTCCTGGTTCAAATGTATCTGAATATATTGATTTATAGGAAGAATTGTCTTTATTCCAAGAATATTGACCAATATCATAAAAATTTCCCTCAGGTGAATAAGCAAATGGCCATTGGGTGTAAATGATATTATTTTCGGAAATACTTTGTGCATACTTATAACCCTCTAAATGAGTATTACCCGAATTAGCGAAAAAAAATGCAAGATTTAGAGACATTAAAATGTTAATAATTATTAACAAGGATAATATCAATAAACCCAGAATTCTGATTTTTTGATCTTTTAAATCAAGGATATTAGAGATTCCCTTTGAAAATAATATTATAAGGGGGGGGAATGCGGGTAAGAGATACCTAAAATCTAAAGCGGAGACATCCAGTGGATTCTTAATACCATATCCATATAATTTGGTATTGATTAAAAAAAATAATAAAAATATACCCATCCATAATAATAGTATTAATGAATGGTTCTCTGATGTCAACCTAATTTTTTTCAGCAAGTATAGTGAAGAAATAACAATAATTAAAATTAAAAATACAGATAAATAAAAATAATAATTTCCTACAGGAATTACAGGGAAATAAAATATTTCGGTGGGTGGAAAAAATGCCATTCCACTCAATAACACCATTTCTGCAAAAATAACTACATAATAAAAAATTTTATTTGAGCTTTTATGAAATATTGCAAGTATTCCCACAAATAATAAACCTGTGTAGAGAATTTGACATATTTCCTGAGTCGCAGATCCTGCCCAGATGAATATTGCATCAAAGCCATACCTTAATGGTGTAACAATTGAAAATTCCGATTGGGAAGTAAAAACCAACGACGTTTTAGGTTTAGTTAGAAATGTGAAAAAAATATAATATAATGAAATAAGCATTGAACCAACCAAAGTAATGAAATTAAATTTTGAGAGTCGATTGAATTTGTAGAGTATAATGCCGATAATTGGGAAAATAATAATGCCGGGTTCTTTAATCCCTGTAGAGAGAAATGCAAATAATAAAGTCAGTATCAGGAAAAACTCATTTTTTGTTTTTAAGTAATTTATCAAAAATAAAAAAGTGAAAACTACAAATGAAACAAACGGCATGTCTAAATATGCCTCTTTATTTACTAGAAAAAATGCAGGTAATGTAAGACTTATAATTAATGCTATAATACCAACAAATTCATTGTAAATTTCTTTAGCAATAAAAAAGATCCCCAACATTCCAGCGAGACCAAGTATCATATTTGTAAGATGAGTGATTATTTCGGATTCTCCCCAGATTCTATACGCGAATCCCCAAATTAAATATAAAAAAGAATTGCGTTCTGAAGATCCAAAAAAATCGTGTTCCATAAAAAATTTTGCTCTGGCAACGTGTTGTATTGCATCCCAGCGATATGCAAAATCAAATCCAATAAACCAGAGAAGTATTAAAGCACCAATTATGGGAAATAGAAAATTTATTTTTTTAAATTTATATGCCTCATAAATAGAAAATCCAAGCATTGGGATGAGAATATATTTCAATATATTCAATGTTGAAAGCAAATTAGAATCTTGATAATAGTAGCCATAACCTAATAAAAGGAAAAAGATTCCACAAATCATCGAATTAAAATAAATAAAATAGGTAACATTTTTCGATCTAAGATTTTCACCTGCAGGTAAATAGTCTGAAATTTTATCTGGTAAGGTGGGGTCAATTTTACTTTTATTGATAATTATTCTCACCGGGATCTATTGCATAAGTTACCAAAATCCGATAAATTTTGTTCATTTATGATTGTAATAAGCATAGCAAAAGATTTTTCGGATTTTTTAAAAGATTCCGCATTTCCTTTCCTTATCAATAAAAACTCCATCCTCATCACCATAATTCTCCTCGACGTCTAGTTTTATGTAAGTATCAATAAAAGTCTTAATCTCACTTCTATGTATAAATCCGCTTTTCTTGCTTGCGTTCGTATTGTATACATGCTGTAAAATTCTGATTGATATTGCATTTAATAAACAAATACGAAAATGTACACAAATCACATATCCCTTATCGTTGTTTGTCGAGGTTGGGAATAATAGGATACAGTTATTCATTCATATATGAAAAGTATATTACAGAATAAATTCATTCGTTAAAATCCCAAATCGAATATTGGATATTAGTAATGCTGAGGAAAAACAGATAAAGATTGTTTTAGATTCAGACTCTAAATAACTGCTTATCAGGAAATCATGAACTCTAAAATTCTGGTAAAAATATTGGCGGTACTCATAACCCTTGTTCTCGTCGTATTATTATTAAATCAGATCAATCTGGGAGATATCTTCACCACCCTCCAAAATATCAATCTCATTTACATTATTGGCGGATTTTTACTTTACACATGCAGTTATTTCTTCCGGGCATGGCGATTTCATGTCCTTCTCAATAGGGAGGTTAGCACAAAAGACCTGTTTTATATCGAATGCGTGCATAATTCTGTCAATAATCTTTTACCGGCACGGACCGGGGAATTATCTTATGTATATCTCCTGAAAAAAATTAACAATAAAACAACTGGAGATGGTGTCGCCACGCTTGTTGTGGCGAGAATCTTTGATTTTATTGCATTGATTAGCTTATTCTTTATCGCTGTTATTCTGGTAACAAATATTCCAAAAATCATGTTGAGTGCATTATGGATAATTGCTGTTTTTGCATTATTTTTGTTAATAGTTCTCGTAATATTAATCACGAGAGGAAAAAATTTTGTTATTAATGTTCAAAAAACTGCAGAGAGATTACACTGTGAAAACAATCCTGTGGTAAATTACCTGATCAGGAAAGGATTCGAGACTGTCGAAAGTCTTGATAAAATTCAGGTGAAAAAAAGTATCGCTGGTCTGATGACTTCTTCTCTCCTGATCTGGGGAGTCAATTATTTGGTAGTTTATCTTCTTATGAAGGGAATGAACATCCAGATCTCTATATTATTGGTTATTTTGGGAGGGACATTCATTTTACTGACAACGGTTCTCCCCATCCAGGGAATTGCCGGTTTTGGTACAACAGAGACTATCTGGACACTGGTATTTGTCCCCCTTGGTCTTTCTATGGATCAGGCAATTATTTCCGGTTTTTGCTACCACATTGTAATAATCCTCTATTTTACGATTCTGGGATTATATGGATGGATAACGGTTCGATTAAAAATCAGTCTTTGATGGCTACAGCGATAATGTTTTTAGTAAATATTTTAGTGGATTTTCTTCCATAAAATCTGAATAAGATCCGAAAGGTCCCTTCTAATAGAAAATTAAATAATTTTGCCAGATTATTTACAGGATTGTAATAAAAAATGTACAGATCCTGCGGAAAAATAAATATCTGTGAAAATCCGGTACTTCGAAGTAACTGGGACATGCTTTCTTCGGTGAATAATAGCTCGTGAGTAAAATCTGCATATCGACTGCTCGAAGCCATTATCGGATTTGCTGCATTGGGTGCCTTGATAATCAAACGCCCTTCATGGTTTAGTGCGTTGAATATAAGCTGCAGGAGGAGTATTATTTCAGATTTTTCAAGATGTTCAATGACATCATTCATTATGATAGCATCATATGGTTCAGTTGTTTCTTTTAAAAAATCAAATATATCCCTTATTGCAACATTGAAATTATTCTTCTTGCAGAACTCGATATTCTCTTCACTTACATCGATACCAATATAATTCTTATATCCTTCCTTCACCAAAAAATGGAGGAAATGTCCCATTCCACAACCCAGATCTACAATTTTCGCGTCTCTGTCAGCTGGTAAATGAATTAAATAATTTTTTCTATAATACTGGTAATGAACGGGAAATTCCTCGTTATTTGAATGAATTTTCCCAAAATGTGTTGTAATATAGCGAGAATACAGGTTTTTTTTATCATCGGTTCTCATGCAGTCCCTCGTTGGATTGTGTTTTTATCAAATCTTTATAAAGTGTTTCATATTCAGATGCAATTTCTTCGATATAATAATGGTCTATATCACGTCTGTTATTTATTGAGATATTCTTTCGCAAGGTTTCATCCAGCATCAGTTCTTTTATTCTTCCTGCAAAAGCATCGCTGTCATTACCAGATACCAGGAGTGCATTAATACGGTCTTTTAATATATCCGTTTGTCCGCCATTATTCGTTGATACGATAGGCAGACCGCAGTGCATTGCCTCAAGAAGACAGATTCCGAATCCTTCATGAACTGAGGGCAGAAGAAAAATGTCGGAAACTGCAAGGTACTGGAATTTCATTTCATCAGGCACATATCCCAAAAATGTAATGTTATTTTCCAGTCCGAGTCTGATTGCCAGATTTTTCAGATCCGCTTCTTTTGGGCCCTCACCAATGATGTAATAATGAAAAGACGTGGCAGGCAGAGTCGATAATGCATGGATTGCATATTCATAACCTTTCCTGCCCACCAGCCTCCCTACTGATATAAGGATTGTCCTGTCTTCCGGAATCTGTAATTCGGTACGACTTTTTTGTGTAAATAAAGGTTTTAAAAAGCCAAGAGGGATAATATTGACCGGTTTTTGTGGTTTGTAGTATTGCAGGATCAGCTCACTGAGGTTTTCGGATTCCACGGTACTCCTGTCAGAGTGATTGAATAAAAACGTGATCAAAAATTTCAGGACCCTTGATGTATGGGGAGAATGCTTTTTGCTCGGATCGTACACATCCCCACCCAGTGCAGTTAACACCAATGGTATTTGGAAAAGGCGAGATAATCCCCACCCGCAGATACCGGATGGTACTACAAACAGGGCATGCACACAATCATACTTCTTTTTTTTACAGAGTACGATGCCTTTGAGAAAGCCAGCAGGAGCGAACGAGAGCATTGAGGTAAATGTAGCCGTGCTCAGCTCCTTTCGGTTGATTACAGGAACCCGATAAATTTGCACACCATTTAACATTTCATATTCAGGGAGATTTCCAAATCCTGATGTAAGATAATCAACATCATGTCTTTTCGCTAATTCCTGTGCAAGCTGAAATGAAGCCACACCTCCGCCACCGCCAAGTGGCGGGCATTCATAATTAATAAATAAGATCTTCATTTCAGTATCTTATCGACGCGATACGGTTTCCGCTCCTTTTGTCCATAATAGATCTTTAAGAGAATATCCGCCAGGATCCCAAGTGCAATGAATTGTATTCCTACGACCAGCATAAAGAACCCGACGAGAAACAGAGGACGTTCCGTCAGACCCATGTTTAAAAAAAGTCTTTCAAAAATGAGATATAGACTGATAAAAAATCCAATGGTAGCCAGAATAAAGCCAAATCCTCCAAAAATATGCATGGGTCGGACAGAATATTTCTGCCAGAACGCTATCACGATGAGATCAAGGAATCCCTTAGTTAACCTCTTCCACGAATATTTTGATGAACCATGCGTCCGTTCTCTATGATTGACCTTTATTTCTCCGACCCGGTACCCTTTCCATTGAAGCATCGCAGGTATATACCGGTGAAGCTCCCCGTAAAGTTCCAGATCCTCAATACATTCCCTCCTGTATGAACGAAGTGTACATCCAGAATCATGGATTGTCTCTTTAGTGAGAAATTTTCTCAACGAATTCGCCATCTTCGAAAATATTTTTTTGAAGACAGGGTCCTGTCTGTTGTATCGCCATCCACAGACAACATCAAAATCCTCACGTTCAATTTTTTCAATCAATGCAGGAATATCACGGGGATCATTCTGAAGATCGGAATCCATTGTGACGATGATGGTTCCGGTAGCATAATCAAATCCGGCTTGTAATGCTGCACTCTGACCAAAATTTTTCCTGAATTTTATAATCCTGATTGAATTATCCCTGAGCTGTAATGATTTCATTTTCTGGCATGTTTGGTCGGTGGATCCATCATCAATTAACAAAATTTCATAGGGAATGCCTAATCCAATAAGCACGCTGCTGAGATCTCTATAAACAGGATCGATATTATCTTCCTCGTTGTAAGCGGGGATTATAATTGATAGTGTTGAATCCATTTTTTATAGATCTCCAGTCCTTCATCAAGGGTAGTTTTTGGTACCCATCCCAGTTCTTTTTCGGCTTTTTTAATATTTGCCGAAGTATGCTCAGCGTCACCTTTTACAGCATTTTCATAAGTAATTTTTGATGTACTCCTTGCAACAGCGATAATTTTTTCAGCTAATTCCTGTACACTAATATTATATCCTCCCCCTATATTGTATATACCGGAACCTTTGTTCATCGATTTGATATTTGCCTGGACAATATCTTTAATGAAGGTAAAGTCCCGGGTTTTTGTCCCGTCACCAAAAATGATAATTGGCTCATTGTGTAACGCTTTATGCATAAATATATGAATGGCCAAATCCGGCCTCATAAATGGTCCATATACAGTAAAATATCGTAAAGAGACTGTTTTCAGATCATACAGTTCCTGAAAAACTCTGCAATAATGCTCAGCCATCAACTTTGAAACCCCATACGGAGAAACAGGTTCAGTTGGATGTGCCTCATCGAAAGGCAGATATTTTGTTTTGCCATACACTGATGATGATGATGCATTGATAATTTTTTTCACATCTGCATTTCTTGCAGTTTCTAAAAGATTAAGGGTCCCGGTTGCGTTCACCTCGTGAGATTTTATAGGATCCTCAACGGAAATTCTCACCCCTGCCTGGGCAGCTTCATGAAATATGTAATCAATATCAATCATAATTTTTTTAAGAAGGGATTTATCCCGTATATCACCTTTAATAATTGTGTAGTTGGGATATGAGGTGAATCGCTCAATATTTCTTCGTTTTATCTGAGGATCATAATAATCATCAAAATTATCAAGACAAATAACACCACATTCAGGATCCTTTAAAAAATGCTCAGTTAAATAGGATCCTATGAAACCTGCTCCACCGGTAATAAGTACCTGAATAACGACTCCCCTCTAGAATTATATTCTACGCACTGTATTGAATAGAACGTCATTTTATTGAAATTTTTCTTTTTTATTTATTTTTCTGGCGGACAAATATATCATAATTGAAAATGAGGATATAACCGGGATCTTTCCAAGTATCTGATCAATTCTATCAAGAATTTTTGTATCGATGAAAGAGAGCGGGGGAGTATAAATAAAATTTTCAATATTTACTGAGGATAATTTCAGTCTGGATGCCCATCTCATGAAATTGCGTTTTCTCATTTTGAGGATATTATGTTCTATCCGATTAAAGCACCCATGGAAAAAATTTAATGGAAACAGCCAGTTGGGTTCCATCATGACAATTGTGCCATCGGGTTTAACAGTGCGATAAACCTCTTCAAAACCCTTAAAGGGATCGGGAAAATGGTGCAGACTCCCGGAAATATAGACTGCATCAAATGAATTGCTCCGGAATGGTAAAAGATTTCCATCTCCAACAAAAAAATTCCAATTTTCCAAATTATCTGATCGGAATTTTTTTTGTGCCTGATAAAGCATTTTTTCAGATATATCTAATCCTATATACCGGACATTGGCAAATTGTCTTGTTACATATTGTGCATGCAATCCTGTACCCGCTCCAATTTCCAGAATACAAAATTCCGACCTGTTATTATTTTTAAGATTCAACAATTCACAAATTTTTTGTATTTTTTTCAGATGATTCCGATTCGCACGTCCAAAGAAAATCCGTTCTTCAAATTGTTCCGCATTTTCATCGTAATAATTTTTCTGGTCAGAAATAGTGTTTAACATCACTACCAATGATTCAGATGTGCTGACAAATTAATTAATCCTTTTTTTACATCGATAAATCCTATCGGATACAGTATCTGCAAAGAGTTATCGTTTAAGTAAAAAAAATTTGCAGGGATTAATCTTGAAGGATTCTTTCAATTTTTCTTAAATACTGCAGTGTTGACTGTGTTTTTTTAGTCTAACCCCATAATCCCTTGATCACCCCATTTCTCAGGTAGTAGCGCCACCGCTGTCATGTGAAGATTGGTATATGACATTTTCTGTCGCAAAAGCCCGGATTGCTGGCAGATGCAGAGGGATTGAACCATAGACTTGGGGTTTAAACAGAACATTAATAAATTGTTCACATGAGTAAAAAAAATTTAAAAAAACGATTTCGTAAATTTTCCATTCTGCGATCCGAGTTTCGGCAAATCTCTGTTGTCCCGGATTTGAAGGTGATTTCTATAGTACTGTTTTTGTTGGTATTGAGAAAACAATATTCGGGTGATGGCTGGAATATACCAAGATCAGGAGTCTGATTTCCATTCCAGCTGATATAATGTTCTCTGTATTCCAACAATTTCTGAAGATCTTATTCA
>JAJRBZ010000060.1 GCA_028679185.1 Methanoregula sp.
CGCCGTGTGAAGGCGACGTCATAGCCAGCTAGACCACGAGCCCGTATGCATCGACCGGGAATTGAACCCGGGCTATAGGCTTGGAAGGCCTAAGTCATACCACTAGACCATCGATGCAATGATGCTTTACAATTTTAGTGAGCAGGGGTATTAATCATTCCCATTTCCAGTTTTTTTATAAACGTAAGAATTGTAAAAAACCGGATTATCGGGTGGGGACAGGCACCTGCAATCGTTCCGGTAGTACCGCTGCAAAGAAGGCCATTACCGGCCCGATAATGAGCCCTGCCCAGGAGACAAGGCCGAGCACCCCGATCATTCCCAGAAACAGGCGATCCTTCATCGAGTGCCGGGACGGTAACCGGGCAATTCTCAGCGCCCACATACCCAGCAGGACCGGTATCAGGGCAAAAACAAGGGTGAGAACCACGCCAGCAGAAAAACCGGTTACCATAAGAGCCCGTACCATTTGCACGAGGGTAATCGATGAGCCACCAAGGTAACATAAACCGGCACCAGCTGCGAGCCAGGATAACAGCGATTTTTGCCCTCCCGTGTCATATTTTTGTCTTGCAATCAGTATGAATCCAAGAATCAGAACAGCAAGGAACGGTGCGAGGATTGTCAGTATGGACTGCCCCTCCCAGAGATGCGTATCTATGACATTGACAGGTATGAATACCCATTCAAAAATACTGAACTCCTCAATGTAACCGACTGCAATACTGTACTGGGTTTCATCAGCCGGACTGATAACTGCGACGTAATAGGTTCCCGGCAGGGTGATGTTTTTTGCGTATGACGCAACTTCATAAATTGCAGCGGGTGAGAACGGCTCGTATTCTGCTGTAACGGGTTTTTGTCCTTTGATTATGTCTGCAGAATAACCCGGAGGGACTGTGACAGGCAGGGACGGATCTTCAATCGTTCCGGAAGTTCCCGGGCTCATGACGATCATGTCCGGAACCGGTGCTTCGGGACCAGGGATCATCAGAGACAGCGTGAGCCGGTCACCATCATTCATGCTGAACTGGTAATATCCGCTGTCCCCGGCTTTTTGAAGATGCCCGTAGAGCACATACGACTTGGTGGGTTTTTCCACAGAAAATGCATGAGTAATATCATTATTATTTGCGGCACTGATCGGAACATGGGCATTTACCGGCAGGACGAGAAGAAGGAGAAGGATGAACAACGCGGGATACAACCATCGGCAGGACATGGAGAGTGTATTATTCATTCGATTATATCAACCTGAAAGATGCGACGGAGGCCGCCGGAGGCGAACCGTATGGTTATTATTCATAACAACCAGATTGCAGAAGGAAAATACTAAGGCTGGGGCAGAAAGAGCGTTTGCACACCAGCTACTTTATGTAAGAAATTCATCCCTCCTGGGAATGATGGGCGTATCCTTTTTCCAGATATGAATGTCCCGGGCACGATCAAAGTAGAATTTGGACTCTTCCGGTTGTCCCATCTCTTTATAGCAGATACCGATATGATTCCATGTATCGGAATTGTTGGGCATCAGGTTTGCCACCATCTTGAATGTCTGGATTGCTGACCCGAGATATTTGTTACTCAGGTAAAGCACCCCGATCATTTCAAGCGTCTCGCCAAGATTAAAGAGCAGTTCCGGGTTATCCGGTTCGAGCTCAACAGCACGGAGTAATGATGTGAGAGCGCTCTTATTATCACCTGTTTCCCGGTAACAGAGACCCCGGTCATTCCAGACGTGGGGAAGTTTGTCGTCCAGTTCCAGGGCTTTATTGAATTCTACTATGGCATCACCAAATTTTTTATCCCTTAAGAGGATTACCCCGTCCTTGTAATAAGAGGAGGGGTTTTGTGATGAAGTCCCAAGAATCTTATCAAAAATTCCTGACGGACGGGAGGTCTCTCGGGGCGCAACCTCCGTGATATGTGCCACAGCGTCTTCGGTCACATCATGGATTACGATATCCTTGAATGTCGAAGTAACGTCACGGACGGTTGCCACAGCCGCGATGAAATTTCCCTGCCCGTCAAATACTGGCATGGCTTTTGACCAGATCGTCCACTCACTCCCGTCCTTTTTTAATCCCTTGGTAACTGCGATAACCGGGCCTTTTGTAACCCTGCTGACTATCATGTACTGCTGGCGTTTGATCTCTTCATCCGGTTCAAATATGAGGTTTACCAGCATCTTTCTCCGGTTTCCAAAAAAGGGGACCGCGTAGCGATAATCGTCTTTTTCAAGCATTGCTCCTGCAGGAGTGTCGGTCAGCTGTTCGAGGGCAGCGTTCCATGCAACAACCTTCCCTTCACGATCTATGGCAAAACAGGGATCGGCATAAAAATTGACCAGATCTGTGATGATCCTTCTCGATGTACCAAGGTTTTTTCCGATGTAGGTTCTCTCTACGGCTGTTTTGACCATCGTTAACAGTTCCCGGAACTGCACCTGCGGGTCTTCGCCTTTTTGTAAGAAAAAGTTTGCACCATTATTTATTGCTTCAATTGCTGTACGCTCATGACCGACACCCGTAAAAATAATCACCGGTGTTGTATCTCCTTCTGAACGGAGAATTTTTAAAAACTCTATGCCATTGATCTCCGGCATATCATAATCCACAATAATGGCATCAAAGGTTTTTTCAGGCAGCATCCTCAAGGCTTCGGTGGCTGATAGAGCGGTGTGAACACTCATTTCCCGGGATCGTTCGGAAAACAGTTTGAGCACTTCAAGCAGCGCAGGTTCATCATCGATCAGGAGGACGGAGAGCAAGGCAGGATCACCACCGGGAATTATTAGTTCAATTAAATCGCTGCAGATATAAAAATTGAGCTTTTACAAAAGGTTATCGTAGCCATGAGTTACCCGGGGCGGCCCGCTTGTAATACTCCTCCGCATTTAATCGTATTTCCGGAACAGTGCCGGGTTCTGCCGTCGAATCCACCAGCGACGGATACATACAATACCAAGGATAAAGCCGGTGAATCCGGCAGCGCCGAAAATGATCCAGATTATGGGAAATTCCGGTGATTCTGTCTTTAATACCAGCTATACGGTTGTAGTGAGGGTCACCTTTTTTGTGCGAACCGGGATCGTGGTGACAGGCCGTGTGGTAATGATGGTCGTGGATTCAGATTTTATCTGCTGTATGATGGTTACCAAGGGCGTCGGTGCTGGAGTTGTTGTCGGCGCTCCCGCTC
>JAJRBZ010000061.1 GCA_028679185.1 Methanoregula sp.
GACCGGAAATACACGCTGGGAATCCTGCCAGGCCCCAGCATGCTTCTCGCCGTCGCGGCTTTCGGGGTTGTTCTGGTGATGATACTCTCAATCCTGTCATTCTCTTCTGCAATCGTGCTCTACGGGATTATCGTTTTACTCTATCTTGCGGTAAGAACTGGTATGTTCCTGATCGTGGGTGTAACACTTCCCGGCAGGAAGATTCCGTCCATCAACCCGTTCCGCTGGATTGTGATAAGGGAGAATGAGAGCTCGTACAAAGTCCGGAATTACTCCCTGTTCCACGGGTATTCTGATGAGACTGTGTTTGAAAAGTACAGGAACACTGGCGCACGCGAACTTGCCGTTGCTTCACAGTTCCCGGAAGTCCGCCGCCTCTTCTTCTTTTCGTACATCGTGACTGCCGAACGGATCGGATCAGACCTTATCCTTTCCGATCCGCTCCGGGAAAAAGGGTACCTGTATTATCCCTTAAAATACAAGCGGGTCGAGGTGAAGCTGGATGAGGGTCTTCGTGACAAAAAATGGTTTATGGAACCAGGGCATTGATCCGGGTAGGACATCTTCCTGTGGTGAGATCCGTTTACTCTCCCCTTTCTTCCCGCTCCATATAACCAGGAGAACCTGCAGGTTTTTTTTGCTCTGGAAAAATTATATGGATGTATCGGGATTTTATCCTGCTGTTTATATTATTTGTTTAAGATAGTATTATATTCCGTTACTCCAATCAGGAACGTGCTCTCTGTAGATACAGCAGGAATTATCGGGTGAGTTATCATCTGTCTTTTTATCGAGATTGTGCTGGTATCAGAGGAGCAGTGACAATTGAAGGGTGTGGTGAAAAATGTCAAAATTCTTTATGAGATGGCACCTGAATCGCATGCTGATTCCTACGAATCCCGAAGAGCGGGTGAAACTCTGGATGTCGATGCTTGAAATGGTTAAAGCGGATTTAAAATCCGGTGCATTAAGTGACTGGGGAATGTGTAGTGACGCCAGTGCGGGGTATGCTTTTGCCGAAACAGATGAAAAAGCCCTCTATACTACGATACTGAACTGGATGCCTTATGTTATTTTCGACATCAAGCCAGTACTTACAGTAGACCAAGTCATTGAATCAATCAAAAGAGCTGCAGCAGGTGCAAAAAAGTAGTCTTATTACCACTTTTTTTTGGAGATCCGGCTTTTTAGAAACCATACTGCACATAAAGGTGACGAAAAAAAATATTCATACCTGATCCTGTTTTCAATCGTTACGATTTCAATCAGTGTTTCACTTCTCTCTTCGCTCATACCGTACAGGCCCGCAGAACCTGCAGGTCTGATACCCAAAAGTTGAACCAAAACAGTTCAAAACAGACTGCGGAGATGATGGTTATGGCAGTTTCTGTAAATATACTGATAGTTACTTTGGCAGGGACGCGAGGATCCATATCAGGGTGCTTTGTCAATATCCTCAAATATGCACGTTGTTGATGTAACCCCACTTTATGGTTCCGTGATGAGCACTGCCAGTGTTTCTCAATATTATTTAAAAGGTAAAAGTAGGGATAATTATCTTATCTGCCGATGTACAGATCAATTGACGTCGCAATACACTGCCTTGCTTCCTCGATCTGCCCTTTTTTCTTCAGACTCATTCCTTTATTAAACCATGCATCTGCAGAGCCGGGATCAATCTGAAGTGCTTTGTTATACGATCCGATAGCATCTTCAAGCTTATCCTGGCAATCCTGACAATTCCCCAGGGCGGTATATGCCTCGGCATACTTGGGATACTTATCGATTGCTTTTTTAAGATATTCTATTGCCATAGTATGATCTCCTGTCATCCCATATTCCTGCGCCCGCCTGACAAGATATTCTGCGTCCTGTAAGGCGCTTTGCATTCCTTCCAGTTTCATATTTTCCTCCAAGTCACGTGATTATCTACAGAGCCTTCCGTGACTTAACATGAATAATTTTTATTGATTTATATTAATTTGCCAAATAAAATTGCAATACATCACTGCATTGTAATTCTGCGCTATGATTTGCCATGCAAATATTTTAAATAGGCAATCCCCTGAACTGATTTTCCTGATTGTCCTGATATCGTCGTTTAATTTCAGGATTGAACTCATTTATTTTTCCCGATCACGAAAAACTCCCCAAAACTGCGTCAGATTCCTTTTTCCCCAACTCACAGATAACCCGTGAATTCCCAAAAAACGTATTTGATTCATTGATTCAATTGAGATCAGGTCCTGTATCTGAACCTGTTTCATACACTTCCCGCCCGCGTTGTTCTTCGCGGTACGGTGACCATAATCACAGAGCCTGGGTCTGGCAGGAAGAAATGGAACCAAACCGTTCAGCACTGACGATAGAGATGATGGTTTTGTCAGTCACCGCATATCATCCATGAACGCATGGCAGCCCGGGCACCACCACCCGACCGGGACGGAGTGCTGCCTGTGTTTTGCGTCATATACCCGGATATAGGTCCTGTACATATGCTGACGCCGTGTCCGGGTATCCGGTGAGGCAGCCAGGCAGTCATTCGGGCAGGGAGGACTTTTACACATACGATCCAATTCCTGTGGTACCAGAACGATATACTTTTGGGTCACCTTGTCTCCGGGCAACGGGACGCATGTCAGGCTGCACAAGGTGAAGGTGAGATATACTGACCGGTGGGTTTTTGAGTTTTCTTCAAAAGCCAGGATACCAGAACCATATCCGGGCATACCGTATTCAAGCACAAAGCACAAGAACGCGAAATGGCAAAAACAACCGGTATGAAACAGTGGATTAAGGATACCGCCGGCCTTGGCACGGGTCTCTGGCTGATAGGGTATCTCGCGTCGCTAGCGCTGTTCTTCACACCATTAGCAGGAATCATGGGCTGGATCCTCATCGGTATCTTCACCCCTGTTACTATCGCGATTGCGTGGTGGTGGTTCAGGCCGAGGGAGACCCTGCCCTTGCAATACTACGCAGGGGTGGGGATTGCATGGGTGCTGATCGCAGTCGTGCTCGACTACCTGTTCATCGTCCTGCTGTTCCAGGCAACCTATTACGGCCCCGATGTGTTCGTGTACTACGCCCTGACATTCCTCATCCCGGTAGGAGTCGGCCTGTACCTGAACCGGAAGCGGGAGAGGGTGACACTGCAGGTATGACAGGGTGAGCTCGTATTTCTCAATCTCTGCTAACTGAAGCCAGGATTTTTGAGGTCAGTGACCTGTGACCAATGGTCCAACCGGAGGATTTTTCAATGGATGAATTCATGCAAGCAGCCATACAGGAAGCCAGGTCAGGGCTGGCTGATGGCGGTATTCCTATTGGTGCGGTACTGGTAATTGATGGCAAAATTGTCGGGCGGGGGCACAATCGCAGGGTTCAGAAGGGCAGCGCTGTTTTACACGCCGAGATGGATTGCCTTGAAAATGCGGGCCGGCTCACACGCAGAGATTATATGCGGGCGACGTTGTATTCAACGCTCTCTCCGTGCGACATGTGCAGCGGCGCTGCCCTGCTGTACAAAATCCCCAGGATTGTGATCGGGGAACATACCACCTTCAAGGGACCGGAGGACTATCTCCGCTCGCGGGGAGTGGAACTGGTGATCCTGGATAATGAGGAATGCAAACAACTGATGCGTGATTTCATCACCGCAAGGCCGGAGTTGTGGAACGAAGATATCGGGGAAGAGTAGGTAGGTATACCGATTGAAGTGGCTTGCGTAGATACCTGCTCCGCCCTATCAAAGGGAATCACCATTATTCACCATGAACAATAAGGGTTTCACCAGACTTTACATGATAAAAAAGGGAGGTGCAGGAAATAAAAAAACAGATCGACGGTTCCCCGTAGATTCGATCTCAACAGCCTGAAATTCCATCCGGTTTACTCCCCGCACAAATCCGCATAGTTGCAGAACCTGCAAATCTGGTACGAAGGAGTGGGGATGAATCGTTCCGCACAGACTGCAGAGATGATGGTTTTTGTGGTTACCGCATATCCTCCATGAACGCATGGCAGCCCGGGCGACACCACCGTGACCGTCCGGAGTGTATGCATTGCACCAGTGCCTCGCCAGACTTTATTATTTCATGAGAACAGGTATTGATAACCCATGCTATGTTCGATTGAATTTTCTATGAGTTGTCAAAAAAGGGAGAAATCTGAACCATGAAAAAAGTGTTATTATTCTTTATGATGATGATCGCAGGTGCAATGGTGTTCATCCTGTCCTTAGCTGCGGATGCAACGTTATCATCTCAAGTAATCTCATCCGTTATATTGCCGATAGCGGTAATTTATGGATTCTTTGGAATAGTACTCTTTATTATAGGTAAAAAAGGGCAGGATTACATCGTATCCCGCTGACAGAGAGAAACTGCCAGTTTGAGAGAACTATCCTTTTTGCACCTGTCCTACGCGATGATCATATCAGGCAGGCAACAGGAGAACCAGGTCACCGGCTCCCTGTATCAAAATCCCACCATTGAAAAGATATGCGTGTCGTTCCTTTTTTATTGAACTCTGTTGCCCGGACGAACGATATATTACCTGTCACACATGATATTGTGTGATATGGCACTCCTTGGTATTGCGATTCTCATCCTGGTTATTATCATTTTTTTTCTGGTTGCCCTGTATGTCATCAGGAACTTCACAGAGCTGGCGATAAACGCAATTATCGGGCTTGTTACTTTGCTCATCGTGAATTTTTTTCACCTCATGCAATATGCCGGAAAACCCGATATCGGATTTGACTGGATCACCGTCATCATCTGTGCTCTTGCCGGTCTCCCGGGGGCACTGCTCCTGATTATTCTCAGCCTGGCGGGGATTACTCTTTGATCCGGAATCCCGCATCAATACGCGTTTCTCTGCGGTGAGATCAGACTATTAAAAAAATGTTCTAAAAAGATGATGCGACCCACGGATTTATTTGGGACATTATCCCGTGTCTGAATCCGGTTCACTCCCCTCCCGCCTCTTTCTTCTCGCACAGGTCCGCATAATCGCAGAACCTGCAGGTCTGGTACGAAGGAGTGGGGATGAATCGTTCCGCACAGACTGCATTGATAATTGATTTTGCAGTTTCTGCAAATGCCCCGATAGTCTCCTCAGTCGGCACATAATCGACCATTTTGTCGTCTTTGATGTAGTAGAAGGATGCCCGCTTCGGCAGTTTCCCGAACATCTCCCTGACCGCCAGACAATAGAGGTTGAGCTGGATGTCGCTTGTGACCGAATTTTTCGTGAGCGATGACGGTTTTGTACCGGTCTTGAAATCAACTACAACATACTCTCCTTCGGGAGTCTGTTCGATGCGGTCAATGAAACCTTTCACTTTCCTTCCGTCGAGCGGGAACTGGAATTTCTTTTCCGTGGCGGTGATGGTATTTGGGTTTGCCGCCTGCCATGCCAGCCAGGTGTCCAGCATTGCTTCGGCTTTTGCCCTGTCCTCCAGTTCATGCGTCCTTGAGGTATACGCCTGCGACGACCAGCATGAGTCCAGGAGTTCGACAGCCCGCTCTTTTGTGGGAAGTTCTCCTTCCAGCTGGCCTCTCGAGAGGAGTTCGATGACAGAGTGGACTGCAGTGCCCATGGAGAAGAAGGTCTTTTGTACTGACGGGACCTGCAGCACGTACTGGAACTTGTAGCAGAGCGGGCAGTCCTCGTATTTTTTGATCGCTGATGCGGAGAAATGGTGGTCCGGTCCCACGAGCGGTATAGGTTTATGCTCAAATGCGGCGACCAGTGCATCGTCGCTTGCAGGAACCGTAAAAAATGCAGCGGGGTTAAACGCATCCGGCGTTTTTCCTTCTTCCATAAGACGGATCTTTTCCAGCTCCACGATCCGCTGGATAGCGGTGGACAGGTGCATCTGTTCTATAGCACGGATGGCCCGGTCCCGTACCTGCTCTTTGAGGATATCAACAGGATTATCCGGCTGGTCCGGTGTTTCTTCTGCGGAGAAGCTGACCGTTGTTCTTTCGATCAGCGGATTATGGGCGTACCCGATCTCGAATAAAAACTGCGACGGGGATGCATCGGTCTTGCGCTCACCATATCGTCTTGCAAGTGCCAGGTACAGTTTCTCCTGCGCCCGGGTCATGGCCACGTAGAGGAGACGGCGTTCTTCCTGCAAAAAGAGTGCCCGTTCATCATCGACGGTCTTTAACCCTTTAGCAAGGTCATTGGGGACAAAAAACGGTTTTGCCTGATACCTCAGCGGGAACTTGTCCTTGACAAGGTCGACGACAAAGACGACCGGGTACTCCTTACCCTTGCTCTTGTGCACCGTGAGGACCCTGACCGCGTCTTTGTCCTCGCGCTCCCCAATCTCGACAGAAATTCCGGACAACAGGTCAAGGTAGCGGATGAACCCAGCAAGCGTACCGTCCCGGGTGATCGCTTCATAGTCCATGGTAATCTGCAGGAACGTGTTGAGGAGCAGAAGGTCCTGCCCGCTCTCTTCTGCCAGTACACGCTGGTAGAGACCGCTGGCATTGCGCAGGAGGTCATTGATGAATTCCCCTAACGTGACCCGGTCTTTCAGCTCAATGAGATCATTGAGGGTGCGGACGATGTCTTCAACCAGGTGCACAGCGTCCGGCACGATGAGAGCAGCCGACTGCATGGCCTCAAACACGCAGTCATTGCCATCCTGGCCCCAGGCCATCTTCCTTGCCGCTGCATTGATCTTCTGGACAACGGTCTCGGGAATGCCGTTGACCTTCTCTATCCGGTTTAAGGGGATACCTGCCGTGAGCGGGTTCTCGACTGCCCTTATCCAAGCAAGGATATCACGGATGACCGCAGTTGAAAAGAAGTCCACTTCACCGACAAACTCGACCGGTATGCCGTTCTTTTTGAGCGTTTTATAGAACTTCGCACCCTCCATTCTCCGCCGGCAGATGATCGCGATGTCGCTGTACGTGAGCGGGCGGATCCTCCGCTCACCCCGGGAATAAAACGGTGTCCCGGCAAGGCGCCGGACCTCCCCGAGCACGTACATGGCCTCGGCCTGTTCGTTCTGGCATTCAGCGACTGTGACCGGTTCTCCCGGGGGGTTCCGGGTGATCAGCCGCTTCTCCCGGCGGTTCGGGGCGTGCTGCATGAGCGTGAGTGCCAGGTCAAGGATCGTCCGGGTGCTGCGGTAGTTCTGGTCCAGCAGGTATTCTGAACAGTCCGTATAGTAATCCTTGAAGTCCTGCATGTTGGTGAGGTATGCCCCACGGAAACGGTAGATGGTCTGGTCATCGTCACCCACCACGCACAGGTGGTCTCCTGCCAGTTGTTTGATCAGCTGGAGCTGGGCATAGTTGGTGTCCTGGAACTCGTCGACGAGGATGTGGGTATACCGCTGGCGGTACCTGCGGAGGATGTGCGGTTTTTTGGCAAAGAGGGTGACGGCCTCGTGGATCATGTCATCGTAGTCAAGCAGGTTCTCAGCCCGCTTGTACTTCTCGTAGGACTGGTAGACTTTGAGCAGGTCGGCGAGCCGGGCGAGGTATTCCTGTTCTTCATCGTCGTCGACACTCAGACCCTTCCCCTTCGCTGCTCCGACCTCCTTCCCCTCATCCCGGATCTTCCCTTCCTCCTCTTTCTTTTCCTGCTCTCTCTCTTCCTGTTTTTGTTTCAGGTATGCCTCCAGGTCCCCGGGGCTGATCAGCTCGTCGCGGAATGCACTGATGCCATCGATGATCGACTCAATGACATCGACTGCATTATTCCCCACCTCTATATGGTCAAACCCGAACTCATCGATATGCTCCAGTCCCCACACCAGCTGGTTTGCCCGGCTGATGATCCCTGCCGAGAATGAGAGCCCGGAATCGAGCACATTATCCTGCAGTACCGAGAGGGCAAACGCGTGGAACGTGCTGATGGTGAGGTCAGCGATACTGGTCTTCTGCTCAAGCCGTTCCTGCATCTCGGCAGCAGCTTTGTCAGAGAACGTGAGGGCAAGGATGTTCTCGTGCCTGACTCCCTGGTTTATGAGATAGAGGATCTTTTCGGTGATTACCCGGGTTTTGCCGGAACCGGGGCCGGCTAAGATTAACTGGATGCCGGTGCATGTAACGGCATTGAGCTGGGAGGGGGAGAGGGTCATTGGTTATTCGATATAGGGAATGGATGGTTAAAAGGTAGAGGATTCATGACATATTTTGAGGTACTTCCCGTTGTTGAAGGTCGCGAAGAATCCTTCGGATGTGCCCTATGTTAATCGATCTTGTAGTGAGCAGGCAGATGTAGTTGTCATGGTATGGCGCTATGATCATGTTACCCTCAGGTATCTGGAGTGTCATATGTACAAAAGGTCCCCAGTTGAGCAGGGGAGTAATTTTCTTTGCAGTCTCAAGCATCTTTTTTGCAATTTTTAACAGGGCCTCAGTATCTGCATCACCCATCATCATGACATTACGTTTATCATTGAATACCGAAATGGCAACAATTCCATTCAGGTTCCTGATCTGCGAAATTATGGTTAAATCCGGCTCATCACAGACCACAGGTTGTGGTACAACCGGTCTTTCCTCAAACGTGTGTATCTCTGGTGAAAAAATGACCGGGTCAGGGATACTTTTGTTCTGGACTGGTCTGGTGACCGGTGCATCTGCCGGGTGAGATGGTGGATTTTGTTCCGTAACTACAGGTCCGGAACTATCCAGTTCTTTTGGAATCACTGGTTCATGCTCTTCAATGTTGCATAATTTCAGCGCCAGGGCGAACTCTTCAGGAGTATATTTACAGAGATTAAATTCTATTATGGGGTGCGAGTTGAAATAATCAAGCGCGGAATGCCCTTTCAGCTCAATGGTGCCATGTTTGAAATAATGGAACAGCGGCTTTCCTTTTTTTATCAGGATATAGCCTTCTCCATCCTGGATCACTACCCGGACTACCCCGATGAAGCGTACCGTATGGGTACTTATCCATGTCTGTGGTGCCTGCATCCATCCGAGGCTTTTTCCTTCAGGTAATTCTATCATAGGAGTGATACTATGTCTTCTCTATTCTTTTTCATCTCATAGGTAATCTGTCCGATATTTGCAGTGTTCTGTGCAATAATGAGTAAAAAGAACTCTTCCTTGAGGGGCACGAGGAGGAGGAAATATTCAGGAAATTCCATAAACACCATGGCAATGGGGGAATTACCAAAAGTATCTGCTGTGGCTTTTGAACCCACCATGAGGGATGAAACTGCGGTCATGAAGGCATCCTCATATTCTATACCCGATTTAATGCTCTCAATAATTCCCCCATTCTCCCTGATGACAATAACTCCCCGGACATCGTGAAGGATGAGAAATTTATTCAGGATTTTCTTGAGCATCAGTGTCCCCTTCCTGCCAGTGAATAGTATCTTGAATAACCGGGTCATGGAATAACCCGGGTTTTTGTTGAATGTACTCATATCCTCCAGGGCATTTTTGTTCCCCGTTGACTATCGTCAGTAGAGCGATAGTTTTGTCCTGCCACCCTTCTGGTCATTCATTTTCTTCTTTTGCCAGGGTATCGAGGATTTTATACGTATTGATCATCCGGTTGAACGCGGTCTGGAGCTCGCCGATCTCATCATTACTGAGCAGTTCAATTTCCGGATTTTTCAGCTCTCCGGTGCTCATACTGGTGGCAATTTCAGAAAGTTTTACGATCGGGTTAGTGATACTGCTGGCGAGGAAAAAACTCCACATAACAACAACAGAAAGGGTAACGAGCGTGAGAACAAAGATGCTGTTTGTCAGACCTATACTCGTAACTATGCTGGCAGTTCCTCCCATTGAAACGATCCCAAGAAGAACCATCGGGATCATGGAAACAAAGAGCATACTCACCATAAGTTTATAGAAAATGGGGATCTGGATTGAAATGCCCCGGTGAACAGGTTTGGCCTGGTTTTTTGTAGCAGACATGTTTGACTATTAATCAATTTACCTTAAATAAATTTCTAGTACTTATAACAATTGATTATTAAAAAAGCTGTTAATAATAATTAAAATGAAAAAATATTGATAAATTCCTTTTTTTATGCCTGTCAGCCCATTGTTTATCAAAAAATCACCTTTGATGGAGGGGGAAAAAGGTACAGTGGGGGGAAGGGCTGGTGATTGATTGTACTAAAACCGGCCACCGGACCGGCTCTGCCATTATCCATTTCCAGAAGTCATCTCCGGAGTACCATCAGGATTTCCAAAATGGCGGAAATATACATACCATGGGAAAATATACATCTGAACTGATGGGAAATGTACGTCTTCTGTTCATGGACAACTTAAAAATCCTGCTGGCAGTCAACGTTATTTTCCTTCATGCCGGCCAACCCTATGGCCCCGGCGGTGACTGGTTCATCAGTCAGCCGGCAGCCATCCCGCTGGTAAATATCATCATTATCGGCATTTTCTTTGGTTTGTCCTCATCGTATTTTATGGGCCTCTTCTTTTTCATCTCTGCATATTTCCTCCCCGGGTCGTATGACCGGAAAGGAGCGATACGGTTCCTTACTCAACGGATGATACGGCTGGGCATCCCGCTCCTTGTCTGTGTGACGACGATAATTCCCGTCCTTGGGTACGTGTTCTACAATCCTTCAGCAGTCCCGTTTATCGAATATTACCCTGGATTTTTCTCCCTCCGGCAGTTTGGTTTCGGGTACCTCTGGTTTGTTGTGCTCCTGGCTGCAATTGCACTCGTTTACACCGGCATCCGTACCCTTCTTCCGGCTGTTGCTGTGCTGCCCTTCCCGAAGAACACCGGAATTATTGCTGCAGCCCTGCTGCTTGGCACTTTCAGTTTTATCATACGGATCTGGTTCCCGATCAATACCTGGGTACTGCTCCATAGTTTTGAACCTGCACACCTGCCCCAGTATCTTTTGTTATCTGCTGCAGGAGTTCTTGCATATCGGAATAACTGGCTTGAGGCTATACCTTCGTCAATTGCGCGGTTCTATGGCGCAGTCTTATCCCTGGCAATCATCCTTTTGTTCCCTATGTTCCTTATATTCGGGGAGGGGATAAGCGCAGGCGGTCCCACTCCCGCAAACCTTTTTTATTCGTTCTGGGAAGCGTTTGTCGGGATCAGCATATGCATCTGCCTGGTTATTTTCTTCAGGGACAGGATCTGCCGGTCCGGACGGGTCCGTTCAGTTCTGGCAGAAAATGTATTTCCTGTCTATCTTATCCATCTCCCCGTGGTTGTAGCACTCCAGTGGTTCCTGATTCCCGTTGGGATCCCGTCCCTCCTGAAATTCTTCCTCGCTGGAGGAGCAGGGGTACTGTGCTGTTTTGGGATCAGCAATTATCTTGTACGAAAAATTCCGTATGCTGAAAAGATCATTTTTTAGCACTACCCTTCCGGTTTTGGAAAAACCATTTTTTTTAATTTGCCCCCCAACTGTGCCGATCCCGATATATCGCACCTCTGCTCTGGACCCGGGGCAATGCAGGGTCATCAGACAAGGGGGAAGTGTTTGGGATGGTATTGGACACCGCAAAATAATGTTACCAATTGATTGCAATTCTGTTTCCTGATTCTGATCGGGGGTAAATTCTTCGGGATTCTCCCTGGTGCTCACCTTTGGACTGGAAAGCAACCTGGTATATACACAGAAAATAGTCGATCAAACCGCCTTTACGTTCAACTCTATAAGTCATTCCACTCTTCGGGGTTTTACCGAGAAATAGCAGAGAAGAAGATTATAGAATCAATCACGTTCTCTATGCCATCTCCGAAGGATCAAACAAAATCATTCGAGCGAACAAAGGATTTCTTTACGCATCTTCTACTTTACCACCAAACACCCTGTTCCATGGGACAACCTGTTTCGGCATAGAACCATATTCTTTCTTTGCTCTCGAAGAAGTTATTGCCTCAAGATATGGTGTAATAGTACTTTGTCCCGGACGTTCGAAGAACACGAAGAATCGTTTATTCTTTGTCTGGTAGAGATGTTTCGCACCATCTTTTGACGACGCAACCAATGTGGATTTTTCTGTGTCGTACCTTAAACCGTTAATGATCTGTTCGACCATGCCGCACCTTATGTGACTGATTGATCTGGTATGCAATAAAATCCGCGATCAAGATAGTTCCCGATAATTAAAGGCTATTTGTCAAAAAAGAAATTTTTATGTAATCCACCAGGAACGATGCTGGAAAGGGTGTGTGGGATCTTCATCGGACAGTTCTCTCCTGGTTTATTGGATTCATGGATATAACGATCTGGTTGTCTTTCATAAATTCACCTAATCGCTTTTCTATTTTCATGTGGCATATTTCGACATCATCGTACAATTGAATTTACAAAGAAGCACGATGACAAAGAAGCGATGGTGGTACTGACAATATTTGAAAATGGTAAGTAAAAACAGTGGCGGTCCAGCACTAAGTTTGCGAGCGAAGGCCGGAATCCGCCAATGAGATATCGCAATCCTATAATAAAATTGTATGCCCCAACTATGATGGGTCAGATCTTTGGAGATACCTGTAACCAAACAAAAGTGCGAGAGTCTGAATTCGAACCCTGCCGGATAATTCCAGTTCTTTGGCCATAGGAGGGCATCGGATAAAGCAAAATTACGTTACCAGACTTATAGAAATTCTGTTTCCCTCACTGAAAATAAGAACTGTGCCATTTCCCCATAGTGCGAAATTTCAACTTACCTTCATAATTCAGATCATACAATAGAATGTGAATAATAGAGATTTTTTTTTCACTCATCTGGCTTGAAAATGTGGTTAGAATCTCCATAGCAGCACTTTACACCGATGATCTGATCCCTGTATTACATTGAAGTTAACAGTTACATCCCGCCATGGCGACGCAACGAACAGGCAGAGAAAGGCTGGTCCTGTTATCTGAAAAATGAAATATCGTGAAGTCATCCCGGAAATATCGGTTCGATGGCCATTCGATAATGTCTGAAAAAAACGGCAGCCGGATGCGTCCCCGGGATAACTCCTGATTCATCTTAAACCAGGCTGGCCCCGAGCCGTGGAATTCTTTGTCAAGAGCAAATAATTATGGCTTTTTTTAAAAAAATTATAAAAAATGGACTCTGATTTAAAAAAAAGATATATATAGTATTAGTTTATGATAAAAAATATGAGATTGCGATGAATACCTTACCATCAGATGAAAACGAAAGTACCATTGATATTTTCGTTTTAAGCGTAAGTGAAACAGTGGTCCCGTTGTTTACTGGGCACCTGGAGAAAAAGGGATACCGGATTACCCTTTTTACCAACGGTACAAACCTTTTTGAGGCACTCAGAACAGGAAAACCGAACCTCCTTATCTGTGACACCACGACATCCGACAATGAGACATTTGAGGTCTGCCGTCGGATCAAGGCTGACGATGACCTCTGGGTTATTCCGGTTCTTATCCTTACCAGTATATCCACGCTATCAGACCTTTTCCATGTCCTTGACTGTAACGCGGATAATTTTATACCGCTACCTTTTGATCCTGCGGTTGGCCTTTCAGTAATTGAAAGCATGCTCAAAACGCCGGTTGAGCGGCAGATACCTGATCAGAATAAAACTCAATTCAGAATAAGTCATGATGACCGGATCTATGTTGTTTCTGCCAATCGCAGGAAACTCCTGGAATTACTCCTGTCCTCATTTGAGATTGCCGTTAATAAATCATCCGAGTTGTCGACTGTAAAGACAGAACTTCAGGCACTTTCTGAATCTGCAATATATCTTGAAGACCGTCTCACCGAGCAGACCCGTCTTATCGAAACTGTTAAAGCAACTCTTCATCAGAAAGAACAAAAAATTTCGACATTGACCTGTGATGTAGAGGAAAAGAAAAAATTACTTGCACAAAAGACCCGTAAGGCAGTCATCGTCACGTACGATGATAACGGTCACGCACTATTTCAGGAAAAAAAGGATATCGGGACGTCTTCTGGTTCTGAAATCGAAACGCTCAGACAGCAGATCTCAGAACTGTCAACAGAGCTTGATACTGCAAAAACGGGTCTTGACGCTCTCGAGGAGGAACTTGATGAAGAAAAAATGCATTGCACCTCTCTGGAATGCACTCTTGAACTGCTTGGTCAGCAAAAAGAGTTTCTGGAAAAATCACTCCGCTCGATAACAGATGAACATGAGCAGCTGATATCAGCGTTCGAGGCTGAGAGAAACCGGGTTTTATCTGCAGAGCAGGAACTTAAAACGGTAATGCAGGCAAAAATGCAGTCTGAGCAGGAACTGACCCTTATAATTAATGATTTCGACGAGACAAAAAATCAACAGGCTGCTGACCTGAACCGGCTGAAGGGTGAACTGGAAACGGAAGTAAACCGGCGGATCTCTGCTGAAAATCAGCTGGGATCACTCCGGCAGGACAAGGAAGAATCGGAAACTTTTCTTCGATCTTCAGTAACTACGCTGAAAGATCAACTTGATGATCTCCGGGTGCAGCTGGAAAATACCCGTACAGCACTTAAAAACGAAGAGAATACAACACAATTGCTGAAAGAAAATCTCGCTGAAATTGTTGCTGAAAATGAAAAAACCAAAATACGGTTTAATGAAGAACTGGAAGCGGACAAAGCGACTTTAATCCAACAGAAACGCGATCTTGACGAAACAACTGAAATTTTAAAAACGCTTGAAAGGAATCTTAACTCCGTAAAAATCCAGAACAAGGCGCTTGTTAATGAACTGAATCTGGCAAATCAGAGAAAGCCAGAATCCGATCAACAGGTGCGTCAGCTTGCTGACGAACTAAAAAATGTCCAGACAGCACTTGATATTGAACGAGGTCTGCACCAGGCAGGTGATACGTTCATTGAGACATTGATGCAGACCATCCAGCAAAAAGAGCAGGATCTCCGCACCTCGGTTGAAGAGCGAAACAAGCTCAACGAACTGCTTGAAAATGAACGGAAGTTGCGGTTACCATCTGAGGACAAATCGATAGCAGTGATTGAGGGACAGGAACTCCGTGCGGCAGCTGATGAGCAGGCCCACGTTCAAAAGCAGTCTTTCTCCATCGAAGAAACAGCCGGGATAAAAACAGAGAAAGGTCAGGACGTTATCGTAAAAGACTCAGATCTTCTTATGATTGCGGAGTCACCATCTCAGGCACCTGCGATGCCTGCAACTCCTGATACACAAAAATCTCCTGTTTCAGAAAAGAAACTGACTTTGTCCAAATCCTCCTTACAGATTACTGAAGTGTCCCGAAATGCAGTTACTGATATCATTGATATTTTTGGTGATTGAAGAAGATAACCTGTCGTAACAAAAACCGATTTTATGCCGAAATGCGCTGGTGTCCCGGAATTCAGACCGGAGGACCTTCACAGCGGTGACCGCCAGCTACCCTGCGAACCCGTCCTTGCCGGCAGTCCTGTATACCATTCATCATTTTTTTGATATCGACGAGAACCAGGCATGGGATCCTTTTTCCCGGGTGCTGCTCTCAAAGACCGCGGGCCTGATGTAATTGATCGTCCACCCATTAGAGAAGCTGTCCTGTATCTCGCTCCTGGATATCCTCCTCGGACCGTATCCTGCAGGCTCCAGATCGCTGAAGCAGAGCATGAAGTATTTCCCGGCAGGAGAGAGGATGGCTGCAAGGTTATCCACAAAGACCGGGCGGTCTTCATCGGACAGGGTATGGAAGAGCCCTGAATCGGTAACGGTATCAAACTTCCTGTTGAGCCTGGAGAGGTCCAGTGCGTTCAGGACAAGAAAATTCACCTGCAGTCCTCTTCCAGCAGCCTTCTCACCTGCCTTCCGGATCGCGAGCGGGGTGGCGTCGATCCCCCACACGTCATACCCTTCCGCTGCAAAGAAGAGGGCATGTTCCCCTGTCCCGCATCCTATGTCCAGGACAGATCCTGTTACCTCTCCCCTCCGGACCAGCTCAACGAACTCCTTCTGGGGCCGGCCGATATCCCAGGGAGGTCTGCCCCTGTATGCCGATTCAAAGAAATCCATACTTCACCATAGCTTCTGATATGCTTATCATTTTCTTCATGACAAAGATGCCCGCAAACGGGAAGCAGCGACGAGCAGCGCAGATTAAAAAAAATTAATCAGCCTCTGTACCCTTTGGTCCCCTCTTTTTATGGTCCGCACATAATTCTTTTGCGATGCTGAGGATCGCACAATGATTATTTTAAAAACCAGGCACATTCTTTCCCGGTGCACGGGATTTCAATAAGCAAGCCTTTATTATTGACTGCAGTCCCGAATTTCATGGGACAACTTTTTTTACGGGGGGGCATAAAGAAGAGTCAGTTTTGATGTAATGAATCTTTTTTTATGAATGCAACCGGATTTTCTCCCATACTGCTATACATTCGGACAACCAATACCTGTGTAATCACAAACGATTCTGGCAATACGGCAGCTCTCACTGAGATAGGCGGTCAACTCCGGATACCAGACGAAATCCTCTTTGTTGGTAATGAAAGATTAAAAACCGGATTGGGATGTGTTTCAGTCTGGTGTGACAAGCATTATTAAGAATGATACTATGACAAAACTATCTTTAAAACAAGAGGTTATTGGAACAAGGACCGGGTACGTTATCCGGTTTACCTGTCCTTCCTGCCTTAATGACAATTCGATTATAGCCAAAACCCCAAAAGATTTTTACCGGGAAACAAGGGATGCCACATGTCACCAGTGCAAGAAACGTTCGACCGTCTTGACTCCTGGCATATATGAAAAAAAGGTATAATTTTTTTGGATATTCATTCTTTAAAATGCGAAAAAATTATAGTAAACCCCTGGCTCCATCGATTAGTTCAATGGAGTACCGGTGGGGATAGTCAACTTTTTTAAAAGCCAGCGTTCCTAAAATATAAAATCCAAACCGGGTCTCCCTGATGCGGTTGCTGTATAAAAAATTCAGCATTGCACTGATAGACTGGGAAGATTTACGAGACAGCCGATGAAATTTTGCAATTTCCCGTGCCGTTACTTCAGCATGCGTTATATTTTTCTTGAGTAAATAATCGCAAATCAGTGAGGCACAATGATATCTTTTTGTTGAATCTGTCCGGATATGTCCCATGCTCTGTTCCTCCATCTCTTCACATTTATCTGCGTTCTTCTCAACCCTGCTTTGATTTGGTACACACAGAACTTCGTTCTTGTCTGTTTCACCTGACGGTCCGGCCATTTGAAAATTCACTTTTGGCGGGAAAAAAGTGAAGGTTAATTATACATACCGGTTTCTTTTCAGCCAGTCCGTCTGCGGTTTTAAGTAACGGTAAATAATATCGCACTTTGCATCCTGGAAGCTCCAGGGTGTAACAATTAACGTATCGCCTTCCCGTATCCAGGTCCGTTTCTTCATTGTTCCCTTGATCCTGCCCATACGTGTGATCCCGTCTTTACACTGGACACGGATATGATTTGCACCCATCATCAGTTCAGCAAGGGCGAACTGCTCTTTATTCCATTTCTTTGGCAGCCGTATACGGACGGTTTGCGTGCCGCCTTCATTCACCGCGTTCGGATTTGTTGATTCGTTGTTTTTTTTCTGATATCCTCTCATCCAACCAACTTCGTATGTATGTATCAATGGTGTCTGACACATTGAAGGTATGTGTGCTGCCCGTGTCGCGAGGGCATTGGACAAAAGAGATACTGAATACTCCAGCTGCAAAAATACCTTTTTTTTTAGGTTCTGCAAAACCTTTTACAGGAGCATATGGAGAAAATGGAACAAAACGAGAGGGATATAAAAGGGATTTTGTGTCCCCTGTGCGGTCATACAGATATACAATACTAAAAAAACAACGGCCACCTTTGAGTGCAGGCGCTGTAATTACAGCTGGTATATTATTGAACGCTGCAAAACCTGAATTCCCGGAGTCAGAACAGACGAGATGCAGTATCAGATAAACTTGCTTATACAGTAATTCCGTTTTTTTTGGAGATGCAAATATACCGAAGATAAGGATTCCTGACCCGTCCCTGTATGATTGTCCATCTGTCAAAAGAACAAAGAAGATGCACAACAAAAGTCATTCCAATGGACATCGCAGGGCAGGACACACAAGCCCCTCTCATTTACCTCAACAACGCCGCGACAACGTGGCCCAAACCCCCTGAAGTACTTGATGAAGTCGCTGCATGCCTGCGCACGCCGGTGCATGAACCAGGGAGGACGACCGGCAATGGGTCAGCTGACTACCCTTCTGCAGCACGTGAAGCTCTTGCAGCATTTTTCCACGCGGGGAAACCTGAACACTTCATCTTCACGCAGAACGCTACCGACGCACTCAACCTGCTGATCCATGGGTTCGTCAGACGTACCGGAGTTCCATTCCACGCGATCACAACAGAGCTCGAGCACAACTCGGTGCTCCGCCCGCTCACCACGCTGGAACAGGACAGCGCGATAAGCCTCTCGGTCGTGCCTTTTGCCGGTAACAGGGTCAGCCTTGCGGCGATCAAGCAGGTCATCAGGCCGGATACCCGGCTTGTGGTGATGACGCACGGGAGTAACGTGCTCGGGTCAGTGCAGGAGATCAAACCAATTGCGGAATACCTTCGTACCAATGATATCTTCTTCATTGTCGATGGAGCCCAGACTGCCGGGCACATCCCGATCAGTCTTTCAGATATCCCCATCGGTGCATTCGTCTTCACCGGGCACAAGGCACTCTTTGGCATTCCCGGCACCGGCGGGTTCTATATCCCTGAGCCGGACGCAATTGCCATCACCCGCCAGGGAGGTACCGGCACTGATTCGCAGACACTTACCCAGCCTTCTGATATGCCCATGCGGTTTGAGACAGGGACTCCCAATTACCCGGGGATCGCGTCGCTCTTTGCGGGACTGGGGTTCATAAATACGGTGGGTCTTGAAGAGATTGAACGTAAAGAAAGGGATCTGACAGGATATTTTGTCAGGGAACTGCAACACATGCCGGGCATCATGCTCTATACCACGGCACCTGACCTCCCGGTCGTCTCGTTCAACATCAACAGCATCGACAACCACGAGGCAGGTTTCATCCTCGCCCGGGCGTACAACATCATAACGAGAACCGGGCTCCACTGCGCTCCGCTCGTCCATGAGCGTATCGATGGCAGTAAGGGATGCATCCGGGTGAGTTTCTCGTGGTTCAATTCTCTTGATGAGTGTGCTGCTGCTGCAGACGCAATCCGTGAGGTATCGCAGAATGCGGATTCTTAAGTCCGTGCAGACTAAGGTCTGTGTTGACGGATCGCTCATGAAGGAATACGTACTCGATGAACCGCTGACCGAAGGGTTCCTGATATTTTTAGAGCTGTTCGGCACAGTCCGTTTTCTCAAACACCTTAAAAAACCGTATTTCTCGTTTGAAAAAGATCTGTTCATTTCTGTCAAAGGGTTTGTCGGCGACAGCAATGTCGAGGTGCGGTACAAAAAAGAGTTCCAGGATCTGGTCGGAGACTATTTTTATCTCCTGCTGTACTATTACGATCAGGGTGAGCGGGGGATTTCACAACTGAAAGGACAGGAGGATTCAATCCGGCAAAGGATGAAGATCCGGTTATAGCTCTGGTCCCGAGGCGATCACGTCTGACAATCAGCCATCACTGATCTATTACGTTTGCATTTAAAGTGATCCTTGAACCGAATTCCTGTTTTTGGCCCGGAAAGGGAGATGTACAAAAAAGGATTATGCGGTAACAATTTTTTTTCTTACTTTGTGGTAATTGATAGCGAAATCTTCTTTTAAGGAGAAAAAAACAGACAATATTCTTCAAGCCATTCATTCACTTTCCTGGTTCATCAATAAAAGTGAATTTTATAAAAAATTATGCCGGACAGATTATTCCACTTTGATCATTTATGTGGGATTCACGAAGCAGACGCAGTGCTTTTTCAGCAATACATCCACCGGTATTATCACAAAGAATACATATATCGCAGTGATTATCGCATGTTCCTGCTTTTTTCAGATCCCCAAAAATTTCAGACAATCTCTGTCTTTGAAATTGTAGTTCGTCCAATGCATGTGCAGAATAATTGCGAACAGATAATTTACTGAAAATCTGGCATTTCGAAGTATCTTCAATAAGAACATCACATCTCAGATTTAACGGGCAGTACTTACAGACAAGTTGCCATGAACGTACATCATTTTGTGCCTGTCTGGAACATATATCATGAAATAATTTCTTCGCGTCCGTATAATCAAACCCGCCAGACCTTTCAAAAACGTATTGATGAAACTTTTTCAATTCATCTTCCGATACTAAAACGAATTTCTTTTTGTTATCAAAAATCGAAAACAATTCTTTGGTCATTGTTCTACCTTCATCCAGTACAGGTACTGGGGGGCGATCTTTTCTTTCTCCGGACCCTGTTGCGTATTAATAATGGGACATAATAAATGATTGCAATGCAGGAATGCCTTGCCAGGCTTTATTTTTCATCAGAACACGCAATGGCTAAAAAAGACCCCGCTTTATAATACCGGGAACAAATTTCGACACGGGCCTTCCGTTTCTTTTTTTTATTAATTGGAGCATATAAATCCTGGATATCACATCTGTGTTCTGCTGACCTGCTGGACAAGGCAACATGCCAGGCAATGGTTCACCACTTTTGCACGTTGCATGTTGTCCGGATGATCGCTGCCATCCATGAAAATGAATGACAATGTTCCCGATCAATATCCTTATCTCCTCTCTTGTCTGATTCCCATCCAGCGTGAGAGATTATACATGAAAGTAATGGCGTTGAATGCAAGTCCCAGGGGGAAGAACAGTAACACGCTCAGGCTGGTGAACGCTGTGCTGGCTGGTGTGAAGGAAGAGGGAGCAGAAACGGACCTGTTGGATCTATACTCCCATCATATTGAATACTGCACTTCCTGCAGCACCTGCTATGCAACCGGTGAATGCATCCTGGTCGATGACTTTCCGTATATCTTTGACAGTATGATGAATGCTGACGGTATCGTGCTTGGCGCCCCCAATTATATTGATTCCGTGCCAGCCCCGATGAAAGCACTTTTCGACCGTCTGGCCGATGCCATTCACTGCCAGATGCTGACAGGAAAGTACGGCTGTTCGGTCTGCACAGCCGGCGGGAGCGGCGAGCATGAAGTCGTGGGATACATGAACAAAGTACTCACAACCCTTGGTGCCACTGTAGTGGGAGGGATCGGCGTGGCGATCGGCCGGAACCCTTCTGCCCTGAAAAAAGCAGAAAAGGAGGCCCATGCGCTGGGAAAAAAGCTTGCACAGTCGATCCGCGGCGAGCATAAATACCCTGAACAGGACGAGATTCACCGGCAGAAACGGGAGTACTTCTGCCAGCTGGTGAAGTCCGACAAGGGCCGGTTTGCCCATGAGTACGACTGGTATGTCCAGATGGGCTGGATGAAATGACAAGGATGACAGGAAAGGCGTGATATGATGACCATGAGAAAAGAAAATTTCAGGGAGACAGGGAAGAGGCTGGCAACTGCGTTCAGGCTCTCAACACAGCCGCTTGCAGTATACGGGTCAGAAACTCTGCCAGCCAAAATTGCTCATCTTCCGGATGTAAACCGGTGCTTTGCCGTTGCATTGTACACCATGGCAACAGAAAAGGAACCATCAGCAATCTATGTCAGTGCTGATTCACGGGAAGGCTGTTGTCCGGGAGGTCTCGCCCATACAGGATTTCAACCGATCCCTGATGATATCAGATATTTTGTATCCACGGGAAGAGAAGATGTCCGAAGCGGGGCTGCCGAGTACCTGAAAGCGAGCCCTGACCTGGTGGAACGCTGTTTTAAGGCTTTAGGCAAAGTCACTCCACCGGGAAAATATCTCATTGTCCAGACCTGTGAAACACTACCTGACAAAAATCCCGGCATCAGGTCAATCTGCTGCTTTGGCACAGCCGAGCAGATCAGGAACATGGCAGCACTCGTCCATTTCGACCGGGACGACCCGTTCTCACCGGTGATAGTTCCCTGGGGGCCATCCTGTTCAACATTCATTACCTACCCGGCAGGAATGGCAGAGAACGCACCAGAAAATTCCGCATTCATGGGACCGCAGGACCCGACGCAGAACAGGAACCTCCCTCCCGACATGATGGCGATCGGTATCCCTGCTGTACTGGCAGTAAAAATGGCAAAGAACCTGGATATGTCATTTATTACCCGGCGGCCCCAGGTGGC
>JAJRBZ010000062.1 GCA_028679185.1 Methanoregula sp.
ACCATGAACTCGACGTTCTTCATCCCCTTCTCCACGTGGTGGAGGTCCGGGTCGGAGAGCATCGGGTTCTCGCCCATGATATAGACACACTTGACCTTGCCAGGCTCATCGGCCAGTGTATTGACCAGCTTGGTGACTGTCAGACCAACCTTACCCTCGGCAATCTCGCAGCCCCATGCGGTCTCCATCTTCTTCTTCATGTCGGGGACGATGACCGACTGGTACCCGGAGTATACGTTGGCGAGCGCTCCCATATCGCAGGCGCCCTGCACGTTGTTCTGGCCACGCAGTGCACAGATGCCCGTGCCGGGTCTCCCGAGGTTGCCGGTCAGCATCTGGATGTTTGCGGTTGACTTGACGTTGTCGACACCGGTCGTGTGCTGGGTGATACCCATCGAGTAGAGGATTGCGGACTGGCCGGAAGTCCCGAACCACTCTGCTGCCGTGATGATGTCCTTTGCGGGAATACCGGTGATCTTCGCGACGTTCTCAGGACTGTAGGTATCCTTCATCACGATCTCTTTGACCTTCTCGAAATCCTTGGTCCGGTTCTTGATGAAGTCCTTGTTCTCCCAGCCGTTCTTGAGGATCAGCTGCATCATGCCGTTGAAGAGTGCCACATCGGTACCGGAGTAGAACTGCAGGTGCAGGTCGGCCTGCTTCCCCGTCGCCGTGAGCCGCGGGTCTGCGTAGATGATCTTTGCTCCGTTCTTCTTCGCCTGCATAATGCGCCGCCCGATCAGCGGGTGCTGCTCGAACGTGTTGGTGCCGATGACAAGGAGGCACTTTGATTCGGCAATGTCTGCAATTGACTGGGTCATTGCACCCGAGCCAAACGCACCGGCCAGCCCGACAACCGTCGATGCGTGGCAGAGCCGGGCGCAGTGGTCGATGTTGGGCGTCTTTAAGACCGCACGGGCGAACTTCTGCATCAGGTAGTTCTCCTCGTTGGAGACCCGTGCTGATGCAAGGCACGCTATCTCCTCGCCCTTGTACGACTTGAACTTGGACGCGATCAGCTTGTAGGCCTCATCCCAGCTGGCCTCAACAAACTTGCCGTCCTTCTTGATAAGCGGCTTGGTCAGGCGATCCGGGCTGTTCACAAATTCCCATGCATAGTTCCCCTTAGGACAAAGCTTGCCCTCGTTCACCGGGGTGCGGTGCCATGGTGCGACACCTACAACCTTCTTGTCCTTGACAACAAGGTTGAAGCCGCAGCCAGTACCGCAATACGGACACGTGGTTGGTACGTACTTAACTTCCATAAAAATACCTCCTACAATTGCGAATCAGAATCACCAACATTAAATCTTGTGATTTATCAGTGATAGAAATATTAAAATTGGATAAAAAAAATGTGATAACAATTTATAATATGCTTTACTCACTTTCCAAATTGACGGAATTTGGTTATCATTTATTTTTAAAGCATCAGGATTTTTCCTTTAACGCATTCTTCAATTGGCAAAAGAACCCCATTTTACAAAGCATTTCGTAAAATACTATGACGATTTACATTAATGACGAAAGAATTTTAAATATAACCTCCTCTGAATTTCCACCTGTTTGCATGGCAGACCATGATGCAGATCTCCTGAATAAATTGCATTGCAATTATATTGTGCAAATTAATATAAATTAAAAAAAATTATTCAGGATCAGTCACGAAGATCGGGGAGATGGTCACGTGGCATGGAGGGAAAAAATGGAAATACATGGAGTACGCAGTGTATTGGGGGAAGCGGAATATCTTGTCAGGCAGGCGCAGGAACGGGCGATGGCCGGAGATCACGCCGCAGCTGTAAATTTCCTTATAAAGGCAATCGACAAGCATCCCAGATATACTGAGGCATATACACTGCTGGGAAACTGCCAGGATTGTCTTGATAAAAAGGAAGATGCGATCGCATCTTACAACAAAGCGCTTCAGATTGATCCCGGCCATGCAGAAGCATGGTTCAATAAAGGGATGATTCTGAAAAAAATGGGTCAGACCAAAGAAGCAACGCAGTGTATTGAAAAGTCAATCGATCTGTATTGTGGCAGGTAAGGCAACACCCTGTCATATGATAAACTTTCGACAGATAATTGCACGCAGTAATTACTTGCAGGGATTAAATCCCTGAATCACATATCTGATACTTTGCTTTTCATCCCAGACATGCCATGCAATTCTGGAGTCAATCCGCATAATGCACATTCTGATTTCCTTAACTTATTGTGAGGTTTTCACGTAATTGTTCAACGGTTCACTGTTTACACGCATGATGCTACAACCAATGTATTGATAAGATGTTTCAACCATAGAACCGTGTAAGTGGGGAATACCTGTGCCGGATCTGAAATCTATTCCGGATGATGTGAAATGGCGACTTGCAGCAAAGCTGGCCGCTCTTCTTCCTGCACTGTATGACGGAGCATACCGTGGTGTTGTTGGAGAGAAATACGATGAGATTGAGCAGGACATCTGGATGGAAGTCTCCTGTGTTGCAGCAGACATCGTCCGCGATCTCTCTCTTCCCACCACCAACGGGAGTGAACTCGCCAATAGCCTGCGGACGGTGATAGCAATCCTCTTTGGTCCCGATTACAAATCCGAGACCCTCGAAATCTCTGAGAAAGGTGCCGTGGTTCTTGTGAAAATGTGTCCGCTCCCTGAGAGCTGCCTCAGTTGCGGAGCAGGAGACACCTCTACCTTCCACAGGTGCATGGCGTTAACCCTTACTACCGTACCACTTCTGAATAAGGGATACTCTGCACGGTTTGTCAGGACCATGTGTACGGGAGATCGCCAGTGTGAAATCAAAATTGAAGAAGCGAACCATCCGGATACAGATGAACATAAGAAAAAATAACAGTCTGATTTAATGCAAAGGATTTTTATTTAAGGTAATATCCAATTGCCATAAAGATAAGCCCAACGTAAAACAGGATGTCGAACGGCCAGGAAAAGCCGAGGTCTATGGAGGGTAATCTCTTGAGATCCTGGATTAAGATCATCGCCAGTCCGAGAATAAATAATCCGATGCTGAGCTGCGTTTTGGTTTTTTTATCCATTTCCTCACTCTCTTTTCATGAAGTATCGAATCCGGCAGGAAAAAAGCTTTGTTGTTATACGATGAATTTTTTTTTAGAATCCGGTCTGGTCAGAAATTTCCGATAACCAGTGAATAGAGCGCCTCAGTCGGCTGAGGTGGTGACTGAATATTCTGGATAAGAATGTGCTCTTCGGGATACCCGAGATTTTCGCAGAGCGCGATCTTCATGGGCGGGGAAAGCATTGCAAGCTGTGCATACAGCTCCCGGACATCAAATTTTGGATCGGCCAGGAAAAAAACAATCCTGCCTCGCTTTACTTCCTCAACAGTATCCTCTATGCCTTTTTTATGACCCTTGCCGTGTGCCACGACAACGGACACGCGTGAAACCGGTATATGCAGCCGGGCTGTCGCGACCTGCAGGGAAGATATACCGGGGATAACTTCACCGGAAAGATATCCCAATCCGGCCAGCATGGGATCACCGGTGGATAGAATAA
>JAJRBZ010000063.1 GCA_028679185.1 Methanoregula sp.
AGAGTTGCCATTGTTACCCAGGTATCAGAAGAGATGTTATACTGATAGAATGAAGTCGTTCCATCCCCCCTCAACGCGGAGATGTTGCCATTATTGGTGTATGCGAGTGCCCCTCCCGCTCCGACTCCGTCAGGAGTGCTTGCCATTGTTACCCAGGTATCAGAAGAGATGTTATACTGATAGAATGAAGTCGTTCCATCCCCCCTCAACGCGGAGATGTTGCCATTATTGGTGTATGCGAGTGCCCCTCCATCTGCGACGTCGGCAGGAGTGCCTGCCGTTGTTACCCACGTATTAGTGGAGATATTGTAGAGCGAAAAACCTGTCCCGGAATTGCCAGTCATGCCATATACCGATGGAGATATCGTCAAATTACCCAATATCACGCTATCCGGGCTGGTGCTTGTATTGACATTTACCATAACCCCCTGTTCAAAATCGCTCTGGGTAGTCTGGGTCCAGACATAGGACTGCCATGTCGAAACAAGATGCGTGCCTGTGACCTGTACCGTTGTGAAACATGCATAGGTTGAACCAATGGTACTCAGCGATATAGTAACGAGAAGTAAGACGATAATTCCAATGGATGCGGATTTCATGGTTTTTCGTCTCTGACAACGGTCATTCCATCACATCCCACAGATGAAACATCTCGCTTCCTATGAGAATCACAGCGGGAGCGAGAAAAAACAGAATAAAACCCAGCGGTGTCCTGACAAACTGGGTGAGATAGCCAAGGAACGGGATAGTAAACGCAATACTACCCACGATCAGATCGGCCTGGATGGGGATTATGTCCGGATGATTATTTGCATCTCCCTTGGTGACGAACCGCAGACCCGGATCGTACTCGATCTTTACCACCCGGTGTAAAGTCAGGCTTGTCCTGTCTGGCGAATAATACATGATAATATCGCCATTCCGGATAGCTTCCGGCGTGACAGGTTGAACAACAACTACACTGCCTGTCCGGATTGCAGGCTCCATGCTTCCGGAGATGACAACCTCATTCCTCCAGCCAAAAAAGGGGGAGATGACAGCGAATAATGATCCTGAAACGATAAGGACGAGAAGGAGAATAGCCGCGAATTTTCCGATCTTTGCCACTAGTGTTTTTCTCCCGTTCCCGATCTGTGCATCCATGCCTGCCACCCCGGAACTGAAAATACGACGTGTGCAAAAAAAATATCTGCACAACCCGTGTTATCTTCCGTATCCCGGGAGTTCTGGTGACGGAGCTGCCGGCTGTGGGGTACCCTGGCTCTGCTGGGCATAGAATACGACGTTGAATGTCATATTATCCGTCTGCGCCCAGTTGGTGATATTTCCATCCATCGTGAAACTCTGGTTGATATGCCATGTTGCACTGGAGGGAATGTTTCCTATATAGATCCATTGATCTTTCATTGCAGTGGTCTGAAGTGCTCCTGTCAGATTATGGGTACCGGTACTGATGGTGAACCCATCACTGTCAGTAATTATTGACTGGAGACCCGAACCTGTGTTATCATACACATCATAGCGGATTACCCCGTCGATGTCATTGGCAGCGGGCTCTAAAAGTTCTGCTGAGGTATCTGATCCGTTGTCCGTGACAACATTGATGATACTTAACCAGAGGTCCGCCTGATTCTGTCCGGTATTCTGCACCGTGACGTTACCCCATAGCTTTAATCCGGGTTTCATATCTGCAAGTGTTGAATTGAAAGTGCCTGTCCATGGATCCTGACCATTAACATTTATGGTAATGCTTCCTGTGCTGAGCAGATTCGGTCCGCTCGTTTGGGTTGAACTGAAGTATGCCATTGTCCCGATGCCCGTAAGGAGGGCGGTAAGTCCAATAAGCATGATACTGATAATAAGTACTTTTTTCGTACTCATTCCCTTTTTTTCCAATACAATCACCATTCTGTAATAATTAATTATGAAGATTGACAATCTTTAAAATAATTACCACTCTGTGGTTATGTTATATATAGGTATCATTTACATAAAATACGAACACATCCGTGGCAGACTAAAATTTCCGTCCTTTGCCGGCATATGGAACATTGATGACAAAAAACAATCAACAGGTAGTGATAAGATAATTACATCACCAGAAAAGGAACCGGAGTGAAATCGGGTGCAATAAGAACGCAGTCTGACCGTACCTATGAATCAGGCCCGGTCGTACTGAACAGTTACAGGTGGCCAGGTGGATATCAGTCTGTTCGTCCAGGGAATTATTATCGGCCTCACCCTTGCTGTACCTGTTGGACCGATAGCACTCATGTGCATCCAGCGGTCGGTCCTTGAAGGACGTCTCCATGGTATCTTCTCCGGCTTTGGTGTGGCGACCGCCGATTCATTCTATGCAGCGGTCAGTGTTCTTGGTCTTACATTTATCTCGGGAGTGATCATAGCACAGCAATATCTTTTCCGTTTTCTTGCAGGGATAGTGTTAATCCTCATTGGCATACGGGTTTTCATGTCTGCACCAGCGCGTATCAGCACAAAGGCCGAGCATGAAACGTACCTGAAGGATTTCCTGTCCATGGTTGCCATTGCCATTTCAAACCCGTTGACCCTGGTCTTTTTTCTGGTAGTTTTACCAGGAATAGGGATTGTAGTTCACGAGACTTCTTTTCTTTTGGCAATTGAATTTGTTACAGGAGTTTTTTTTGGGTCTGTGATATGGTGGATCATTTTATGCGGGTCTATCGGATCCCTGCGTTCCCGTATCAGTGTGGAAAGACTGGGACTTATCAACAGAATTTCAGGATTCCTTATCTCCGGTTTTGGCGCAGGTATGCTCATCCTTCTCATTGATGCAATGGGACTGGCTGCATGAACAGGAACTGTGTCCGGGCATTTTTTAAAACGATGTCGAGTGTGAACAGTTATTATCAGGGTAAAAAATCAAATTCCTTTTTTTTATAGGCACACACCATAATCTGCTGTTTGGGTCAACCCGGGTCAAGGGGAAGGAATAAATATATTTTCTTTTACGTCAAAAATTGAGCACCGATCAAACAGCATCAGAATGTAGTAAAAGAGGAGAGGTTGTACTGACAGATAAGAAACCGGGATCACCCCCGGGTGATGAGATTATCAGGGTAAAACTGCCCCAGAAACGAAACCGGGAAATGTTCGGGTGCGCTGAACTGATGATGGGGGCAAACCATATCCGGGTACGCTGTTTCGATGGCGTTACAAGGATGGGGAGAATCAAGGGAAAGATAAAAAAGAAAGTCTGGATCCGGGAAGGGGACATCCTGATTGTCATTCCATGGAACTTCCAGGATGAAAAATGTGATATCATCTACCGCTACACAGGCCCTCAGGTCGAGTGGCTAAGGCGCAATAATTATCTTTGAAATCTGTCAGTGATTTCTTTTTTAATGATTCGGTAATATCAATCAACTGGCACCCTTCAGGCCAGTATAAAATTTACAGGATCCTCAAATTATCCCTCTTTTCTAATTCCACCATTCCATCAATTCATGTCCCAAAAATCCATGGTATCCATATTTCCTGCCTAACTTATAGTTAGGGAGGTCTTGCTATTTTTATAAGAAAATTATTATAGATAAATAAAAAAGAATAAATACATTGAATTTAAGTTAAATGATTTCCAATTAATGTTATATGTATTCCTTGTTGTATGTTGATGATGAACCCTCCCTGCTGGAGCTTGCGAAGGTGTATCTTGAACGTACACATGATTTTTCGCTTGCTACGAAAACCTCAGCGAATGAAGGCCTTGAATTACTGAATAAAAGTGCTTTTGATGCAATCATTTCCGATTACGCGATGCCGGGAAAGGATGGTATCGAATTTTTAAAAGAGGTCCGTGCAGGGTTTGGCGACATCCCCTTCATCCTTTTTACCGGGAAAGGCAGAGAGGAAATCGCCATAGAAGCCATCGATAACGGTGCGGATTTCTATATCCAGAAAGGAGGGCAGCCCAAAGCCGCGTTTGTCGAGCTTTCCCATAAGATCAAAATGGCAATAGATCGCAAGCGTGCTGAACAATCCCTCAAAGAATCCGAGCAGCGGTACAAAGCTGTAGTCGAGGACCAGACCGAATTTATCTGCCGGTTCAGCCCGGATGGAACGCACAACTTCGTGAATGATGCATACTGCCGGTTTTTCCAGAAAAAACGCGAAGAGTTCATAGGGAAAAAGTTTATTCCACGGATTCCGGCAGAAGATCTGCCCGGTATCAGAGAGCATTTTATGTCATTGACCCCGGATAATCCGACATCGATTATCATCCACCGGATCATTATGGACGATGGGGAGGTCAGGTGGCACCGGTGGAGCGATCGGGCGATTTTTGATGATAAAGGAGCAATTATCGAATACCAGTCGGTGGGACGGGACATCACAAGCCAGAAGCAGACAGAACTGGAACTCTCCGTTAAAAAGGATTATCTTGACCTTATCTTTTCATCAGTCAAAGCCGGCATCCTGATGATTGACGCAAAAACCCACATAATTGTTGATGCAAATCCTGCCGCCGCGGAAATGATCGGTGCTGAAGAAGATCAGATCATAGGAAAGGTCTGCCACAGGTTCATCTGTCCTGCTGAGATGGGTAAATGCCCGATCACGGATTTCAGCATAAGTATTGACAACTCAGAACAACTGCTTCTTGCAGCCAATGGCACGAAGAAGTCTATCATCAAATACGTTACCCTGACAAGGCTTCACGGACGCGACTGTCTTCTTGAAACTTTTATAGACAACGCAGCACGGAAACAGGTGGAAGAGGAATTACAGGCAGCCTATTCCCAGCTCACAGCTGCGGAAAAGGAGCTGAAGGATAAATTCGAAAAACTGCAAAAAAGCAAGGATACCACCGGACATTATACGGCGGAGCAGGCATTGCATGAATGCGAGGAACGATTAAAGAACCTGATGGAAAAGAAATCCGTATGATCGTGGAACTGGTTCAGGATAGTGTATCAATTATATGCCACGACGTTGGTCTGCTTTATAATTCTCTTGCAGCACAGCACATTCATGGCTATGAAGAGGCTGATCCTGTCGGAAAAAGAACATTTGATTCTTCAGTGAATCAAGAAAAGGTATCCGGTTCCGGTTACGGGAGAATAGTTTAATATGGATATCAGGAAAAAGACACTTTTTATTCTTACCGGCGTTATAATATTCATAATCATTATTTTCATGGTCATTTCTTTTACGTTTTTTCTTGATAATTACCGCAAAATAGAGGCCACATATGTCACCGATTATTCAAATCTTGTCGAACAGAACGTGAAAAATGAGATGAATAATCTGGATCTGATCCTCAGGGACTGGGGTGCGTGGGATGACACGTATGCTTTTGTCGCTGGTGAAAGAGTTGGCTATTTCCAGTCAAATCCTGGAGAAGCGCCGTTCAAAAACCTGCGCCTGAACTTTATCATTATCACCAACAGACAGGGCGATATCGTCTATGGAGAGGGATTTGATCAGGAGAAAAATACACTGACTCCACTTCGGTCAGATATTGCTGCAGAACTTGCCCGTCAAGGCTCACCGCTCCGGAATCTGGTCACCACTTCCATGCCTGCAGGTTTTCTTTACCTTCCGCAGGGAACGGTAATGCTTTCATCGTATCCGGTTCTCCACAGTGATTTCACCGGGCCATCGCGCGGCGTGATCATCATGGGAAGATATTTCGATGATGCAGAAGTTGCACAACTATCTCTTGCGACACGACCAAAGATTTCGATTACACCGTTTGAACAGGCATCGTTATCATCTGACGACAGGACCCTGCTTTCCAATGCTGATATCTCACAGGTTCTGGTCCGGACACCCGATGAAAATACCGTCGAGGGAGACAGGGTCATACCGGATATAAGCGAGAATGGAAAATTTTTAATCAGCGTCCAGATGCCACGGGATATCTACCGGCAGGGAAAAAGGGACATTCTTGTTTTTATTCTCCTTCAGCTTGGTATAGAGCTTATTATCGGCCTGATAACCATCTGGTTGCTGGACAGTCAGGTACTCGGTCGCCTGAAGTCAATAAATTCTGAAATAGACGATATTACCGTGCATAAAAAAGGCAAATCCCACGTTACGCCAACGGGAAATGATGAAATCACACATCTGATCCTTGCCATGAACAGGATGCTTGACCAGATCAATCAGGATCAGAAGGAAATCAGGGCACGTGAACAACGATTCCGGGAATTTGCTGAACAATTCCCCGAGGTAATGCTGGAAACCGATTATCAGGGTCGGCTGACGTTTATTAATCAGATTGCCTATAAAAAATTTGGATATGCCCAGGGAGAGATTGAGAAAAATGCGACAATATACAATTTTATTGCGCAGGAAGACCGTGCGAGGGCGCAGGAAAATTTTTCACGGATATTAAAGGGTATGCCCATGTCCGGGAACGAATATGTGCTGGTAAAGAAAGATGGCACAAGGTTTCCCGTGCTTTTCTATTCTGCGCCGGTTATCCGGGATGAAAAAATTGCGGGCGTACGGATTTTTGCCGGGGACATCAGTGAACGCAAACAAACAGAGAATGCCCTGCTTGAGACGAACAAAAAATTAAACCTGTTAAGCAGCATTACACGCCATGATGTCACCAACCAGTTATTATCGCTCTTTGGATTCATGGACCTTGTAGAGGAATTCTCATTTGACCCCGAAACACGGACCTATTTTAACAACATGAAACAGGCTGCAGAAAGGATCCAGCAACAGATCGCCTTTACCAAGGATTACCAGGATATTGGCGTTAAAGCTCTCCAGTGGCAGAATGTGAGGCAGGTGATCATGAACGCAAACGGCAATCATGCCCCCTCAAAGTACAGGATCAGGATAGATATTCATGATGTTGAGATCTATGCAGATTCGCTGCTGGAACGGGTATTTTATAACATCGTGGATAATGCCAACAATTACGGTGGAAATATTTCAGAGCTCCGGATGTCCGGAACAGAGATTCCCGAAGGCTTCCAGATAACCTGCGAAGATGACGGTGTTGGAATTCCCTATGATAAAAAGGAGGGGATCTTTAACCGCGAGCATTTCACTAATACCGGGTACGGATTATTCCTTTCACGGGAAATTCTTTCCCTCAGCGGTATCACTATCAAGGAAACCGGGGAACCGGGCAAAGGTGCACGATTCAGGATTCTGGTTCCCAAGGGAGTATATCGTTTTACTAACACGGTTAACACCGCTGAATCCCCGGGATAATATTACCAGGTATTCCGGATAGCACCTCCCGGGGAGGTTTTATTGGTATTAAAAATTTTCGAGAGTGAATTCACAGGGGTTCGTGTTTTTATTTAGAATGGCTAAAACGAGGAGTATGAACCGGTATTCATTTCGTGCCTGGAGTAAAGTGTATAACAGAGTATTTTCTGGTGGCTTCTGGTCAGCAATCACTTTTTTTAAAAAAAAATGGTGCTATCAGAGTGATTTAATATTTACTTCAAATATTTTGATGACAAGTGTCATATCTGAAGAACCGTTATTTGTCAGGGTATAGGTTACAGGAGTCCCGGAACCAGGTGGCCCGCCACTCTTGGTCATACTGATATACGGGGGATTGTCAAAGGTTTTTATGATATAATTATCCCAGGCAACCGAATAGTCCTGTCTCCCTCCTGACGGAGTTGGAGTGTATACCAGTTTTATTGCCTGACCATTGGGGATGGGAGGAGCCGCACTGTAAGAGGGCTCACCCACCAGCCTCATCTGCACGGTTCCGATACCTTCTTTGGACATGATCGTGTCGCTGGTAATTTTGATGAGATTGAACACGACAGTGTTCGTGGCACTGTCGAAAAACCAGCGGGGCTCGGCAAGCATGACAGACCCGGGTTCAACATGCCTGCGCAGCACCACTGCACCGTTCTGGAGGGCGATATCCGTCTGGGCACTCATCGATTCATACCTCAACTCACCGGGGGTGAATGGAGGGATATAGGGGTTGTTACCATTATCATTGATCTCGATGGTTGATGAGGGTGTACTGTAACTTGAATCGTACACAGTCAATGATCCTCCCCCGATTTTTAAGGAGGTCTCCTTGAATGGTACAGCCTTGTATGCCAGGCTTTTTATATCGTTTTGCAATACAATCATGTTCTTTTCCATGATCTTCTCATCAGCACTCACCTGTTGCTGGAGGAGTAAAGGATAACCATAGAGGGTCACAAGACCGATACCTACGATCACCATACCGAAGATAAGCATAAATCCTATTGCTTCGGAGACGCCTTTGTCATTTATTCTCATAGTAACCAGTGCAGCCATCAATATCCCGCCGAATCAAAACTAATCCTGTTCATACCCTTTCCTGTAGTATTTCCCGCGACGCCCCGAGAAGCCCCGACCCCGGCAAGTGCGACATGCGTTTCAAGATACCCCCTGGATACCATGACATCCTGGTCAACGGGATCTGCGCCAGGTCCGATCTCTACAAAATAATCCTTGCCGGCAATATCGTCAGGAATATCAAAGCGGGTGGAAATCGTGCCGTTTCTCGGTGCAATGGCATATACATCAACTATCCTTGTTGAAACACCATTCCCGATATCGGTAAATGCAACATATGCCAGCCGGTTCGCGGGGCCTTCCATGATATTTGTGTTTACCAGCAGGAGCATCACAATAAGAAGGCCCATGAGTACACCGCTGATCATGATGTACTCGATCAGGTTTGCCACTGCATGTTCATTATTCAGTCTGTTACAGGGACGTCCAGTTTTCATAATACGTTGTCACCCCATTATTGTAGTGAATAGAGGCATAACTGTGCAGATCTACCGGAGGATTGGGTTGAATAAGCGAATATCTGACCACGGCATTTTTACGGTGCAGTGATATGACGGTAATATCACTATTAACGACAGTTGTGTTTGAACGGGATGTATTGGTTGTGATCACTCCTACAAGATCACGGATATCATTTTTCGGGAATTCGATGACACTTTCCGCGGTAGTTTGCCCGACAACTGTTGACTGGTTGATGATCAGCGCAAGGAAGAAGAAGCTGAAGCTGATTAAAAATCCCATCAGGATGATCCACTGGGCATCATCATTCAGTCGCGCCACATCAGCACCTCCACGAGTACGGCCCGGTCCTCCGCAAAAGGAGCGCTTGGCGGGAGTTTCTTGTTGACAATTACCCATTTCGTCGTCCTGACCGCGTGTTCTCCTCCTGCAAGGTTCCGGGTGGAATTGAGCCTGTAAATACTGACGGAATCATCTGTTTTGTTCCTGTATGATACACTTGCAATAAACTGGATGTGATCCGTGCCGAATCCGGTCTTGCTGTTCGTAAGGTTCCCGAACATTTTTCCGAATGTTGCATTATCAGTGCCAACCGGTGTTACTTCGATAATTTTCTGCAGCGGACTGATTTCGCCTGTCGATGCAGGAGTGGCCATTATCTTCAGGGCATCACTCCCCAGCTGTTCGAGCTGCATGTCACTGATATGCGTATCACCTGCAGTGTACACGGATGTAGCGCTGACAACCAGATATGCGGTCATGATCATGATAAGGCCTGCAGCGAATCCTTCAATCGTGTAAAGTTGTCCGTCAGTGTTTACCATGTCAGCACATCCTTAATCCCCGCGTTTTCGGCTGACGGGTTCCTTTCAATAAGTCGCAGTGCGTTAATAGGGATTACCCCCAACAATTACATTGTCAATAAAGGCCCTGTCGCCAGCGTTAGCATTCACCAGGCTGAACCTCAGGGTAAAGGCGGGATTGTTGTCGGCACCTGCAGGGAGCTGGTAGGCAAACGGGTACAGTGCATTGTTATCCTCGGGATCGCCATTGTTGATCTGTTTCAGGAGGTTCCAGGTAGTGCCCCCGTCAGACGACCATTCTGCAGTCGCAAAGACCGCCCCGGACAATTGCGTTCCCATTTCAAATGATACCGAGATATCGGCATATCCTGCAGTGGGGATGGTTTTTGTAATATAAGTGGGTTGATCCCTGAGTACAACACTCGAATTACCATAATGGGGGGTACCGTACCATGGATCGGACCAACCTGATTGAGGAGTCCAATCGTCGGGAGTAGTTGCAGACTCAAAGTCATCAGAAAATAATGCAGTCATCGGCGCAGCAACGGTTTCTCCGGACCATACCGCCACTGCCAGTACAGCGTCCCTGAGTTTGGGCTGGGTAACATTATCCGGGTGGTAATTATAATCAAAAGGCGTGGTATTCAGGTTTTCAAAGGTATCTTTCCCAACTAGATTATTGTAATCCGGCACTGCCTGCGTGTTATTCAAAAATGTACATGCCGGGCTTACATCGAACCTCATTGCAATGAAAATCTGGGAGTTCTGCGCTTTCATCGAATCGATGTACTGCGGATTAAATTTGATGGTAACATTGTTATTTACCGGTGCCGGGATTCCCGGCCATGACGATGGCAACCGCGTACTACTGCCATCAACAAACGGATTATTTGATGCGGGAAGGGGAACGTTGGAATATATCCCCGAATCCAGTTTGTATATTTTAACGTTATTAAGCGTAATTGCGGTACCCGGGCATATTGAACTCAGATCTGCGACAGTAATCAAAAGCTGTTCTCTTGATGGATCGATCTGATACGCAGGATCCCTGATCTCACTCAGGAGTTTGGTATTGTTGATGAGGATGGAAAATACGTGTGTTGTGGCGTTATCGGTCTTGATATACGAATGGCTCGTCATATAGGATTTGTTAATCGTGGCATTACTCGTTCCCTTGATTTTCACAACCCGCCGGATATACCCGTAATCATCGGGCAATTGTTCACCAACCGTGCGTGTCCTGTAATTATCAAGGTCACGAAGGGATATTCTGAACCGGTACGGAAAGTCTCCAAAGATAGCCCGCTTCTGGTAATCGTCAGGATAAATAAATCCCACAGAAGGATTTGTTGTTGATACGTTGAAGAACCGGTTTACCTTATCCTGGGAGAGGATGTTGGGAGTATCCTTTGATATGGCAAGACCGAACCGTGTCACATTATACTTTTGCGGGTCGCCGAATGATTCCCATGCAGGAGCAACCGGCCATCCCGGGTCCTCGGCAAGAATAACACCTGTCCGGTATGCTACGGCATCATAATCGATGGTATATGCCTGCAACCCGATCAACAACCCGGGGATCATTGCGATGACCCAGATGAACGCGAGTAAGAAAATGGTGAAGCCCGCAAGAAAATCGACTGATAGGTTTCCGCGATCGTCAGTCATTGTTAAGTAATCAGCACTCCTGTTTTTGCATCAAACGTAAGTATCCTGCCCGCGCCGTCTGACGTAATAGTAAGTGTATATACTCCGCGCTGCAATTCAAGATCCCGCCGTTCAGAAACTGACGGGGGACTATTGCCAATAATCACGGCGTTGTTTTGTCTGAATACCATATCCGTAGATGCAATGTTATCAATGTCAATGACTTCTGACGGAAGTGTTGCAGACCATGGAATGGTTGTCCAGCCGGACCGGTCAAATACCATAAGTCCGCTTCTTGTTCCCTGTTTAACGCCGAATATCCAGCTCATGGCATTTCCTGATACATCCACATCCCGGGCAAGGATATAATAAACGACTGTCGGATTACCTGGTTCGTTCAGTAAATCTGATCCATATTCCCTGAGTTTCTGCCTGGCTTCATCAAAACTGATGCGTGATGCGTCAGCGGACTGAGTAATCTGGGTAAATCCAGAGTTCTTTTGTAAGGTCTGGTTGGGCGATGACTGCGAAGCGCACGCGCAGCACAGGATTAGAGCGAGCAGCAGGGTGAAAGCCAAAACCATGGGGATAGATTTCTGCATATTCTTCCTTAAAGGCTTATTTAGAGAAGAACAGATATAAATATTGGTATTCATTTTAGTCATTTCCCAATAATGAACAAGTGCATTTTTTCTCTTTTCAGCTCTGATTAATCCTAATTCAAAAGATAAAACAGTCCGGATATTGGATTTATAATCTCCCCGGCTAAAAAAAGCCGGTTTTAAAGACAATAAAAAATTTTTCCGGCTCACGGCACGATTTTTGTGATGGGGATCTCAAGGATATCTTCAGCACCACATGCCTTGAGTTTTGGGATCAGCTGGTTTACCGTATTCTTGGGAACTACTGTCTGGATGCTGTAGTAATCGATACCATGTAACCTGCTGACGGTCGGTTTTTTCATGGCAGGGAGAGCAGCGACAATCTTTTCCATAGCATGTGTCGGGACATTCATGGTCAGAAGTACCTTATTCCGCGCTTCAATAACCCCAAACAGCAGCGTCTTAATCTCCTCGATTTCCCTGCGTTTCTCCTCATCATTCCAGCTTTTTTTGTTGGCGATGATTACAGTATAAGACTCCATAATCTGTCCTATAATTTTAAGCCCGTTTTTACGCAGGGTGGTGCCTGTTTCTGTAAGATCAACGACCACGTCCATAAGGTCCGGCACTTTTGCTTCTGATGCACCGTATGAGTGAAAGAGCTGTACAGGTATACCAAGTGCTGCAAAGTATTTCTTCGTAAGCTCAGGGTATTCAGTGGTTACCCTGCTACCCGGGCGGATATGCCTGATGTCATCAACCGGATCATCACGGTGCACTGCAACTACAATTTTTACGTTCCCTTCGCCGGTCTTGCTGTATGAGAGATTAGCTACCTCAACGATATCGGATCCCGTCTCATTCACCCAGTCAAGGCCCGAAATACCGAGATCAAAGTATCCCTTCTCAACATAGGTCGGGATTTCCTGCGGGCGCAGGATCTTCACTTTGCCAATCCGGTCGTCGGAAATCCGGGGATTGTAATCCCGGTCAGTTCGTTTAACCTCAAGGTCAGCTTCTTTGAAAAGCTGAAGTGTCTGCGCTTCAAGACTCCCCTTAGGGAGTGCGATGGTAATCATACCATTTTCTGTTCGCCGTAAAAAAGGATAAAGGATAAGGGTGGTTTTGTTTATTCAAACGTGTGGACGACAAGGCCACTCAACAATTTCGGCTCAAACCATGTGGATTTTGGTGGCATTACGCCGTTTGCATCTGCGATGGAAAGTACCGTATCGATCCTGATGGGCTGCATGGCAAACGCAACCTGGAATTTTCCACTATTAACGAGTCTTTCAAGATCCGAAACCGGACGGGCACCCCCGAGATACTGTAAGCGTGCGTCTCCCCGTGGATCGGTTATGCCAAGCATTGTTTCAAGCACATGTTTCTGGAGAATCGTAACATCAAGGGTATTAAGCGCGGTTTCACAGGAATCAACCGGTCGGGTACACTCATACCAGTGACCGGAAAGGTACATATGGAATACATGAAATTTATCGCAAAAGGGAATCTTTGGAGGGATGTTGTATCCGCTTCCATCAACTTCTCCATATCGTCTGACATCGAACCAGTCTTTGAGGCGGCTCATGAAAGTTTCAGGAGTAAAAGCGCCCAGATCAGTCAGCAGCCGGCTGTAACCGTGGATCTTAACCCGGTCATGTGCGAAGATAACTCCCATGAACCGCGTCACTTCACCGTCTGCAGGCTTCCCGGCAGCGATACGGCGATCAACAACATTCAGTGCAGCTTTTGCCCGGTGATGACCATCAGCGATATAAAGCGAAGGTACTGAAGAGAAGTAAGTTTCGAGCCGATCGAGAACTGCCTTGTCAGTGATCCGGAATATCTGGTGAAGTATTCCTGTGTCTGTAGTAACTTCTGTATCCGGTACTTTTAACCGACTGACAAGTGATTCAATAAAGGAAAAAATATCCCCGCAATTCGGGTAAAGGAGGACTACCGGGCCGTTATGTGCCCTGACTGCCTCAATGTGCCGTGTCCGGTCCTTCTCCTTGTCATATCTGGTCTGTTCATGCCGGCGAATACTGTTTTTTCTGTAATCATCAACATCAAGACAACAACAGAGCCCGACAAATGTGTCTCCCTCCTGACAGACACGGTAGAGATACATGCCGGGTTCCGGATCTTTTTTCATACGCCCGTCGGACTGGAGCGCGATGAAATTTTTTAAAGCCCGTTGGTATACACGCTCATCATCAGGATCGCATTCGGGTAATTCAGCGTCCGGTCGGCTCACGCGCAAAAAGGTTATGGGATTTTTTGCAATGATCGCCCGTACCTCATCAGCGGTCACCACATCATACGGAACAGCCGCGATAGATGACGCAGCAAAACGATCGGGGCGCACTCCTGCAAAACGATAGATCCTGACCATGTATCCCACTTTTCCCATAAAAGAAAATTAGCCTGTCCTCATAGTTGGGCGTGCTACCATATATTTTCCCGCACCATGCCGCGGGATAAATGCTATGTGATAAAAAGAGATTAATGATGATGGGGTCTGTCTGATGATTCGTTCCCACGATCTTGCCATCTACCCGTTACCCAACATCCGCCGGGCGGTACCATCGGATATTACGGCAATCGTTGCCATTGAACAGGAATCATTTATCGACCCGTGGGAACCCGAAGTCTTTCTTGAAGCGTTCAGCTGCTTTCCGACTACGTATTTTGTTGCAGTTTGCGACGGGGTTGTAGCCGGTTTTATTATTGGCACTCTGGAGAACACCGGAGAAAATATCTACGGGCACCTGTGCAACTTTGGCGTGAGCAGTACCTACCGCCGCAGGGGGATTGGGAGATTACTCGTGAGGCGGCTCGAGCACCAGTTTTCGCTAGAGCTCGCGACAGGCGTCCAGCTTGAAGTGCGTGTCTCCAATACAGCCGCGCAGAGATTCTACCGCAGGCTGGGCTACCGGGACGTCTTTATCATTGAAGGTTATTATTCCAACGGGGAAGATGGCCTCGTGATGATGAAATGGTTCAGGTTTTAACCGCGCCCGAGCTGCTTATGTGCCCGTGCAAGATGCTGGGCAGCAAGGGCACCAAGCAGTGATATCTCGCCGGCCAACACCCCAGCCCCAATGATCTCCCCCAGTTTCCTGGCATTGGTTCCGGGAGGATTCCCGCCACCTGCTACGCCAAGTATACGCAGGCACTCCTGCTGCGTTTCCAATCCTGTTCCTCCCCCGACAGTACCAACCGGTAATGAAGGGAGGGTCACTGATACATATGCACCTGAATCCGTGAGATCCACGGTCGTGATGCAGGTGCTGCCGTCAATTGCATGAGCCGGGTCCTGTCCGCAGGCGATGAACATTGCAGCGACAATATTTGCTGCGTGAGCGTTGAATCCCATGGAACCTGCACGGGCTGATCCGACAAGATTTTTTCGCACGTTCACTTCTGACAGGCTTTTTGCGTCCGTTTTAAAGATCTGGCTGATAAGATCATGCGAGAGTTCAATACCGGCAACAACACTTTTTCCCCGCCCCATGATACCGTTAATCACCGCGGGTTTTTTATCGGTACACATATTGCCTGAAAGGGAAATGAGCCGCGCACCGGTTCCCTGCTCGATCAGTTCCGCTACCTTTGCGCTCGCGATTGTTACCATATTCATTCCCATGGCATCTTTTGTATCGAATTCAAGCCTGACAAAAACACTCGTACCTGCAATGAACGTGACAACATCTGTCATTTTTCCGTGGGATGTTGTACTTTCTGCAGCCGCGCGGAGGTCATCACGGTGTTCTTTTACCCAGTCCGCGACCTGTTTTGCATGCACGACATTGTCTGCGGCAAAAACCGGTGCCCGTGTCATACCATCATGAAGAATGCGCACCTGTGCTCCACCAGCCTGAGTGATTGCGCTGCAGCCACGGTTCACGGAAGCCACTAGCGCGCCTTCCGTTGTTGCAAGGGGGAGATAGTAACTTCCATGCGCGTATTCCCCATCGACGAGAAGCGGGCCTGCTACACCAACTGGTACCTGCACAGTGCCAATCATATTTTCGCAGTTGCGTTTCACTACGCGCTCGATCTCTATTGAGAAAATTCCGAGGTTCTCAAGTGTCGTGCCGGTTTCCTGTTCAATATATCCCCGCCGGATCCGTATTGCATCAAGTGGTGGTAGTTGTTTTTCCAGCTCGTAGAGTTTACATGTCCCATTCTTCAGTTTTGTATACATGATCTCATCCTTCTCAGTATCACGACCGGATCCCTCTTCGCGGACGGACTCATCGCGGTGCTCCGCATCATCAGCCATGAATAGTGGTATATCGTATAAATTTATGATACAGGTGGTCACGTGATGGTGGAGCAATGGTGCATACGGGTGCCTTCACGACAGGGGGAGGAGACGCGCCAGGCGCTGCTACGGGAGGGTGCGCTCGATACATCGCTTAAAGTTCTGCATGACGGTGATATGCTTATCCTTCCGGTCCTCAGCGAACGCGAAGGTGCCGTCAGGTACGAGTTCGAATCGCACCCGGGCCGCGAACCGCTCCCCCGGCACGAGCTGGTCGGCGGGATCGCGATCCTGCAGGAAGATGACGTTACAGGGGCTGCGAAGATTCTTGCATCGCGACCGTCGCTCCACACGGCCGTGTACGCAAAAGGGGAGGTGAGCGGGGAGTACCGCACCCGCGAGTTCGCGATCCTTGCCGGCACCCCGACGACCCGGACACAGATAACCGAGCACGGGCACCGGTTCACGGTCGATCTTGCCGGGGCCTACTTCTCCGCGCGGCTCTCAACTGAGCGGCAGCGCATCCTTGCACACGTCGAGGAAGATGAGATGATCCTCGATATGTTTGCAGGAGTCGGACCGTTTGCGATCACCCTCGCTGCAAAGGCAGTTTTCATCGTCGCCTCCGATATCAATCCGCAGGCAATCGTGCTGATGCTGGAAAATATTGCGCAGAACCGGGTAAAAAATGTCCTCCCAATGCTCGCGGATGCCCGGCGGCTTGCAGAAATCCTGCCATGGAAATTCGACCGGATTGTCATGAACCTGCCTCTTGCCGGCACGGAGTTCCTGCAGGAGGCGTTCAGGCTGTGCAGACCTGGTGGCATGATACACTTCTATTCGGTGGTGTCCGCCAAAGGAGAGCATACGCACCGCGTCCAGGAGCTGGGGGGGGTCGTGCTCTTTGAGCGGGAGGTCCGGTCATACTCGCCCGGGCATTGGCACGTAGTCTATGATGTACAGGTCGAAAAAGAGTGATTCTGTATCATTTTAAAAAAAGGTTGATCTGACTAATCCACCGGTACAAATTTCGTACCATAATGAATGATACCGCTCTCACCATCGGTAGCGATCCGGCGGAATACGCTTTTCACCCGCATACCAATCTTCACTTCATCAGAACGGCAGACGATCTGTGCAGTCATGCGTGGCCCTTCATCGAGTTTCACGATAGCAAGCACATACGGGGTGAATGCCTCAAATTGTTCATTTGCTGTATGGATAACGGTATACGTAATAATCGTGCCAAAGCCTGCAAACTTGTGATCGACAATCCTGCCACTCCGGCGGCAGTCAGGACAGAATGTCCGCGGGGGGAAGAAGTGCCTCTGGCAGGTTTCGCACTTTGTCCCAATCATGTTATAGCGCTGGGGGATTTTTCTCCAGAATCGTGCGACCGTCATTTCAGCCCCTCCCGAGAATGTGAACCGCCACTGTTGCTCCGGTTCCTCCCACATTATGGGTCATCCCGATCTTCGCGCCATCGATCTGGCGCTTTCCTGCCTCGTTACGAAGTTGCTGAACGATTTCAAAGACCTGCTTGATCCCGGTTGCGCCAACCGGGTGCCCGCAGGCTTTGAGCCCTCCGCTCGTATTGACCGGGATTTTTCCGCCAAGCGCGGTTTCACCATCTGCGGTGAGTTTCCCCGCCTCACCTTTCCTGCAGAACCCGAGGTCTTCAATTGCGCAAATCTCAGCGATTGAGAAACAATCGTGTACTTCCACCATATCGATATCTTTATGGGTAAGCTTCGCCAGCCTGAACGCCTTTTTACCTGCGATCACAGTTGCATCGAGCGTTGATATATCACGCCGGTCATGGAGCGTGATAGTATCACTTGCCTGGGCACTCGAGATCACTTTGATCGGCGTATCGGTAAACTCTCTGGCCCGTTCGAGCGGCGCGAGGATTACTGCAGCAGCGCCATCTGTAATAGGGGAACAATCAAAGAGCCGCAGGGGTTCGGCAACCATCGTCGATTTCAGAACGGTCTCAATTGTTATCTCCTGCTGGTACTGTGCAATCGGATTTCTCGCCCCGTTATAATGGTTCTTCACTGCAACCTGTGCAAGCTGCTCGCGTGTAAGCGGATAACGATGCATGTAATCCTGTGCTATCATCGCATAGAGCCCCGGGAACGTTGCACCAACAAATCCTTCCCACTCGCGGTCGGCTGCCCCGGTCAGGGTATCAGTGCTTGCGCCCGGTTCCACATCCGTCATTTTCTCAACACCCGCCGCAACGACAATGTCTTCCATCCCGCTTGAAACTGCAATAACGGCCTGACGGAAGGCAAGTCCTCCGGAGGCGCATGCTGCCTCAACCCGGGTCGAGGGGATATGGTGCGTTGCCAGCCCGGCATAGTCAGCGATTAACGCACCGATATGCTCCTGCTCAATGAACCGTCCTGCACTCATGTTGCCGATATACATTGCATCAATTTTTTCTCCGGAAAGCCGGGCATCTTCAAGTGCAAGTGCGCCTGCTTCAACAAAGAGTTCACGGAACCCGCTCGACCACTTTTCTCCAAATCTCGTGCACCCTGCCCCGATTACAGCAACATCTCTCATAACTGCATCACGATCTTCCCCTTATGAACGGCATACCGTGCATAATCAAGATAGATGGGATTTTTCAATAACTGCTCAACTCCAGGTGCTGCATCGCGCCGGAATGCTGTGGACAGAATCGTGTCGTTAACCTCGATATCGAATGCATCACTTCCTGCGCCTGAACCAAAGGAACAGACAAATATCGTGTCTCCAGGCTTTGCGATATCAAGTGTTGCAGCAAGACCGATGGGGGAGGCACCGGAATAGGTATTGCCAAGCCTGGGCACAACAAGGCCAGGCTTGATCTGTTCTGGCGTAAATCCAAGATTGTTTGCTACCTTCTGCGGAAACTTTGCATTCGGCTGGTGGAAAACAGCATAGGTGAAATCTTTCGGGCTCTTGCCGGTCTGTTCGAACAGCAGCCTGCTTGCTCCCTGAACGTGCTTGAAATAGCCCGGTTCCCCGGTGAATCGCCCTCCATGGCGAGGGTAGTCCTGGCCTTCGCGTCGCCAGAAGTCTGGTGTATCGGTCGTAAAAGAACAGGTATGATGGATTGTAGCAATGGGATCATCACGGCCGATCAGGAATGCGGCCCCTCCTGCTGCTGCGGTATACTCGAGGGCATCACTTGGAGCACCCTGGGCCACATCGGAACCTATGGCAAGACCGTACGTGACCATCTTGCTTTTTACAAGACCCATGCAGGTCTGGATTGCAGCTGTACCTGCCTTGCAGGCAAATTCATAATCCGCCGCTGTCATATCCGGTGTTGCACCGATCGCTTCACCCACCGTACATGCTGTCGGTTTCACCGCATAGGGATGGGATTCGCTGCCTACATACACTGCACCAATATCCTTGGGATCGACCGTCCTGCGGAGCAACGCATTCCGGGCCGCTTCGACTGCGATCGTCGCCGCATCTTCGTCGAGATCCGGGACAGACTTCTCAAAAACTCCCAGTCCAGCGGTAATATCTGCAGCGTTTGCATTCCATACTCTTGCAATCTCTTCAACTTTGATCCGGTATCTCGGTATATACACACCGTAGGTAATGATTCCTACCATTCTTTTTCCCTCAATGCATGAACAATTTTATCAATTTCCAGCATCGTGCACATCACGGTGATGTGGTCCCGTTCTGCCATCTTCTCCACTATCGGGTGGACATCAGCGGTGTCGATTCCCTGCAGCACCACACAGCGGGGTTTGAAGGGGGTGACACGGATCGCAACCATGGGCGATTTTCCGGTTGATACATTAGTAAAGACAACGGCTCTCTCTGTGCTCCAGCCATAGATACGATTGAATTCATCCGATGAAAGCTGCATGATCGCATTCAGGCTGTTTACCACGGTATAACCAAAAATGACCTGATCCGTTGATCCGCAGAGCAGCGAACAGCCAATCGCATCACAGAAATCCTTGAGCGGGACGGCTGCGGCATACTCATGGATGTCGTAGATCACATCATCCTTGATATTGGAAAAGAGCATCGTTGAAAATTTCTGGATATGTTTACCGTCATTCTCCTCATCTATGGCAAGGAGTGTGTCAACAATTTTGCCGACAACTGCGGTACCGGGACTTTTTCTTCTTCCGCTCTCATAATCACTGATAACAGATGGAGATACACCCAGACGTTCTGAAAGGACACCTGGTGCAATTTCAAAGTTCATGCGCCACTTTTTCAGCGCAAGCCCCGGCAAGTCCGACAGCGTAATCTCACCTGCCATTTTCTCGGCAAGCTGGTTCCGCAATCCGGATTTCATGCTCATTACAAAGAACGCAGGGTATTATATAATTAACGAACTTACATTCGACATTAAACGAATCACGACGATAAGATGTCCAAAGGGCAACCCATAAATAATAAGCACCTCAATTTTGATAAGCATGATTCCAGCTGAGGATCTCCAGTGCCTCAAGGTAATTGCACTTCGGGGTGGGTGCAAAGGCCCGGTTTTTGTCTCTTCGCAGTCTATTGGTGAGATGCTTGAAATCAGCCAGCAGACCGCCTCCCGCAGATTAAAGGGGCTTGAATCCCAGGGGCTCATTACGCGGACGATTGCTGCAGATGGACAGCATGTTACTATAAACGCCAGTGGAGAGGAAGAGCTTCAGAAGGAGTACCAGGACTACTGCCGGATTTTTTCTGAGCGCAATAAAGGGTATATACTGAACGGCATGGTGGTCAGCGGTATTGGCGAAGGCAAGTATTACATGAGCCTGGAACCTTACAGACAACAGTTTAAAACGCATCTGGGATTTGAACCGTACCCCGGTACACTGAATATCCGTCTTTCATCTTCGAGTCGTCCTGTGAGAAAAAAGATCGATGCACTTGACTGGATCCGGATCAAGGGCTTTTCCACTGATGGCCGGACGTTTGGTGATGCAAAGTGTCTCCCGTGCCGTATCGGGACCATCCCCTGCGGTATTGTTATGCCGGGAAGAACACATTATCCGGAAGATATTATTGAAGTAATCGCGGCCGTGGCATTGCGCAGGAAACTCGGTGTTGAAGATACAGATACCGTGACTGTAGAGGTTGGGCAATGATTAATGATGCTCTGGCGGCCCTGAGGGATGGAAAGTTCATCCTTCTTTACGATTTTGACGACCGGGAAGGGGAAACGGACTTTGCAATCAGGTCTGATGCAGTTACGTACCGCCACATTGTGCAGATGCGCAAGGATGGCGGGGGTTTGATCTGTACAGCAGTACACCCTTTTGCTGCACAGCGCCTTGGCCTGCCATTTGCAAGTGATGCCCTCCGGGCAATAGCCGTAGCGGAACGGGAGGGTGATATCCCCTATGACAGGAAGAACCATTCCTCATTCTCGCTATGGGTGAACCACCGCAATACATTTACCGGGATTACTGACCGGGACAGGGCGCTTACGGTGAACGCGATTGCCGACCAGGTAAAAAAGGCGCTCAATGGAGGCGGTGTAAACTTTCACGAGGTCTTCAGAACCCCGGGACATATGGCGCTCCTCCGGGCTGCAGACGGACTGCTCGACCAGCGGAAAGGGCAGACGGAGCTCTCGGTTGCAATGGCGGAAATGGCGGGAATTACACCGGCAATCACAATCTGCGAGATGCTTGACGATGAATCCGGCTATGCACTCTCAAAAGAAAATGCCCGGCTCTATGCACGCAAACACGGCCTTGTGTATGTTGAAGGCCAGGAAGTTCTTGAGCGGTGGGATCAGAAGCGCTCTTCCCGCTGATTCACTCGATTTTATCTTACACTTTGGTTTTTTCACATTTTATAAACGCATTTAATCATTCTTTTATCCATTTAAACCCAGATTTATGAGCATGAAAGTCCCGCTCACCGAACTTACCGACCGTCTGAAACGCTTCCGGGCCCGGATGGACAAGACGCACCCTGGCTGGGAGATGGCAGCCATTACCGGCAAGGTCCCCCTCTATTACTTCACCGGCACCATGCCTGACGGTCTGCTTCTCGTTCCGCATGACGGTGATGCCATCTTCTGGGTGCGGCAGAGTTTCGAGCGGGCGGCTGAAGAGTCATTCTTTCCTGACCTCAGGAAGATGAAGAGTTACCGGGACGCGGCGGCTGGCATGGGGAAGATCCCGCGGGAGATGTTCCTTGAGACAGACCTTGTACCGATCGCCCAGCTCCAGCGTATGCAGAAGCACCTGTTGTTTACGGATGTGAAACCGGTAGACGCAGAGGTTTCTGCAGTAAGAGCAAAGAAGAGCCTGTACGAACTCTCACTTATGGAGCGGGCCGGGAAGATCCACTGCCATGTCCTCGAGGACTGCGTGCCGGACATGCTCACCGAAGGTATTGACGAGGTTACGTTTGGCTGTGACCTGTACTCTCTGATGGTGAAGGAAGGCCACCAGGGCATCATCCGTTTCGGGAGGTTCAATGAAATGGTGCTCGGCCAGATCGGGTTTGGCACCAGCTCCATCAGCCCAATCTGTGTCGATACTCCAGGAGGAGTCTCTGGTATGCACCCGTCAGTTCCGCAGATGGGTTGCCGGGAACGGAAGCTTTGGAAAGGCGATCTTGTTGTGATTGACATAGGGTGCGGGTATCACGGATATCAGACAGACAAGACGCTGTCGTACATGTTCGGCAAACCTGTACCGGATGTGGCGATTCAGGAGCATACCCGCTGTGTGGAAATCCAGGATACGATGGCATCTATGCTGAAACCGGGAGCCATCCCGTCAGAGATCTACCGGACCATCATGGCAGGCATTGAACCGGCATTCCAGTCCAACTTCATGGGTTTTGGCGATCGCCGGGTGAAGTATCTCGGTCACGGGATCGGGCTCTGGATCGATGAGACACCGGTTATCGCGGAAGGTTTCGATGAGCCGCTAGAGGAAGGAATGGTCTTTGCCCTTGAGCCCAAGAAAGGTATCCCTGAAGTCGGCCTCGTTGGTATTGAAAACACCTTTATTGTGACACATCAGGGTGGCCGGTCTATCACCGGGAAAAGTAAGGGACTTGTTGAAGTATACTGACGGTCACTCTCGTATTAAACACGGTTATGGTTCGTACACCATGGGATCTGTTTTCCAGGAGCTGTGCTCACTTTTTTGCCAGTTTCTTCAGTGTTTCTTCGGGCAGCATCTTTGCAATGCTCATCTTTGTAGGGCAGCGCCCGAGCTTCAGCCCCAGTTTTTTTGCCTCATCCTTGAGTACTTTCGTATCAATGTCTTTGATGAGTACACTCAATTCTTTTTGCTCCATAAGCATCGGAGAGTGATTAGTACGCAATAAAATAAGGTTTCCCCATGGTGACGAGAAAAAAATGATTAAATTTTTATCTGTGCCAGTGCATCGTACGCTATTTTCCGGAATACAGTGACGTCAAATGCGGGATACTGCTCTTTTGCCTTTATGACATCCGGTGCGCTGCTCGCCTTAAACGCATCAATCCGGTCAAGTGTGTGTGCTGCAGTATCCAGCACCCAGAGATCGCGGGTCGCTTTATCGACTACCGTGATTGACTCTATCCTGACTGAGACGAGAAAAGCCCCATCCGGTGCCTGGTACAGGTTGGGTTTGCCGACAACAGCAACAAAGGCCGGTGTATCGATTTTTGCGAGCTGCTGCATCGCCTCGGGCTGGTAGCTGCCGGCCATAACAAAGAATGTACCGGAGGGATCAACCACCCTTCCCCGGTAGAATATATTCTGGTCTCCCTGGCGCTGTTTTTCCGTAAGTGTGCCGACAAGGAAGATCCGGTTAGAGCGCTCACCAGTCGGGAGCAGCACAAACGTCGGGCTCTTTTCATCTTCACCTTCCTTGAACTGGTAGCGGCACTCACGAAGCTCTGCGGCAAAAACCCTTCGTGCCGGTTCGCGTTCGAAGACTCCGTCTTTTCTTCCCGGGTCCCGTGGATTTGTGCTCATGAGGTACTCCCGGACCGGTTCAGCAGTGCTGTATGCTCTCCACTGTCATAGGTCAGCCGCTCGCATGCATTGACCAGCAGTCGGTTGTCGATCTCCCGGCCATGGCAGGTGACATAACGGCCGAGTACCGCATCGCGCATCCTGAGAAAAACTTCGTCCATGCCAAGCGGATTGTTCTCTGCAATCTCCTGTGCCTCTTTAAGGGTTATGCCGGTAAGCGACTCTGTGACATCCCGCTGGAGCAGGACGTTCTGTGTTTTTATACCATCATCGAGCCAACCCTTGATTCGCAAATCATAGATAAATCCGGGCTGGATCTCGTGGACCGGGCAATAGTTCTGGCGTGAGAGGGCACGGTTGCACCCTTCGACAGGGCAGCGTTTGATAATTCCGGAGCCGGGTGCAATATGCACGAAAGCCCCGCGGACTGATAAACTACCCCCGCTCACCAGAATGTCACTATCCTCAGGCATGATTTCCGCCGTGTTAAGGTTGAGGGAGAGCCTGCCGTTGAATTCGTCCACCTGAGCGTAGAATATAGTATATACAGAATCCACAGCAAGTTTTTCCTTACCCGCTTCCTTCCAGATCACAAATTTGATCGTGCCGGTTTCATCACCTAAAAGACCGGACTGGAGTATTCTTTCGTGGGATGCCTCCCATTCCTGGATAACTTTTGCACGGACACTGTACACTCCGGGATGAAGGCTGGCAATCGGAACCGTACTTGGGATCAGTGCACCATCGTATACGGATTCTTTTATGACAGTCCCGGAGTGGATTTTCAGGTTCGCTACACCTTTGAATTCGTCCACTACTGCTGATTCAATGCGGTAGTACGAACCTTTGGTCATTGCAGGTGCATTCGATTTTGTCCATGCCACGAACCGTATACCCCCGGAATCATCTGCGATAATCCCGCTCTGGGCAATGGCAGGTGATGCAGGAGTGGAGAGTGCGACAACCTTGCCCTCGATGGTTACCCAGTCCCCGGGCGTAAGATCTGCAATTTTTTTGGGTTCGGCTGCACCACTGCTCTTTCCACTGCCTCCTGTCCCCACAGAGGGCAGGTTGAACTCTTTGGCAAGTTCGTTGGTTACACTGCGTTCCGCTTCGGATGGCTGGACACCGAACTCATTGACGAGACGGCGTAGCTTACCCTCGATCTTCTTTGGATCGACCTCTGTCCCTTTCTGGGAAAATTTTCGGGAGATTCTTTCTGCTGCTTCGGAAAAGTCCATTCATACATCTCCAGGTACTCATCGGTTCTGATCATGCCTATATATTGCGAAGTGTGCATGGCGAAAGTGAACCGCCGCTATGGAGACATTTATGTTTTACAAAAGTGACTAAGTGATACTATGGTTGAAATTACCGCAGACAGCACGATCTATGATCTTTTAAAAGCGAAACCCGAGGCAACTGAGGCACTCTTCAAATTTGGTATGGGGTGTGTCGGATGCGCAATCGCCCGTGGAGAGACGATCCGTGAGGCTGCCGAAGCACATGGCATCCCGCTTGCTGAGCTTCTTTCCGCGATTGGTATAAAAGAGTAATTATTGAATTTCTTTTTTAACATTACTCAGGCTTTTCAGTTCTGTAAGTGATGCACCGGGGAATTTTTTCAAGTAATCTGCAATTTCAGGTTCATGAAGAAGTGTACACCGGGCACAGTTCCAGACTCTTCCACCATGGGAACTCTCTGTCCACTCCCCGAGAATTTCGTCCCCGCAGGGATAGAACGGGCAATAGCAGAAATCGCACCGCTGCCCGGCAAAGTGGCAGGGGAAGTAAGGGCAGTCATATGGTGACCATTCCACCCAGTGGTCGCCCTGGAAACGGCTGAAAATTAAAAATGAGGAATGGGCAGGCCGCTCTGGTGCATCATGGCATCTGATGGCTTGCGGTATACCACGAAGTACAGTTTCGCGTACCCGTCTTCCTGTATCCGTGAGCCTCCCGGCATGCCGGTGTTTTACGCTCCCCTCGCATCCGGCAATAATAGCATCGGCTGGAGTACCTGTCAGCGGGAGCCCCATATCCATAAGTGCCTCGGCTTTTGCCTCAGTTGCAACCATTATCGTTTCGAGCAGCGCCGAGTCTTCCAATCCTTCATTGATGCACACGATGATGTTGATGCTTCCAGCGTTTACAGGAGGTTCACGGGGGATTCCTGCGGTGATAAATGCAGTAACAGAATCGTACTGGAGCACACAGCACTGCTGAACCGGTACCGTGGTAAGCAGCCCGAAAAAATCATGGCTGATACCGGCACCTGCTGCCACGAATTCCAGTTCTTTTCTGGGATCCTCATGGCTCCGACCGGCAGAAACCGTATGGTTTATAAGAGTAGTAACTGAGCGAATTCCCCCGTAGATTCCGGTGCTTGCAGCCCGGAATGTCCCCCGGATAAAAAGAGTACTGGTATCGAAATAGTATCTCATGCGACCGAATAGCGCACGCGGTCTTTGAGTTCCTGCTGTTTGCTGGCATTCCAGCCGGAGACGTCCTGCAGGTAGCCGGTTACCCTGCTGATCTGGGTGACATCATGAGATCCGCACTCCGGGCAGACAGCTTTCCCGCATAATGGACAGTACTCGATACCAGAGATGATCTCATGGGTGCAGTGGCAGTGGTCAAGCGGGCACATGACCTCCAGGTGCGTCTCGCCGCATTTCGGGCACGGCTTTTCGTCTACGATGAGGTGACAGGTGTGGCACTTGTATTTGCGCTCCTTTTCCGGAACATCGTCCGGTCTCTTATATTTTTGAGCCAACATTCGCTTTTCTGCACTCCAATCCATACTATATCATCGCAGAAGTCCTTAATAAATATTTAGACCCTTTTAGTTCAATGAACCGGCTATATCTTGATAAAAAACCGCGCACACCCGGATCCGGTCGCAAAATGGAGGCTGTTTATATACTGTTGCTTTTTCGGATATGCGCAAATGCCTTAGCCGCGGCAGCTGGCTTTTCTGCGTCATAAATTGCCCGGCCTACAATTATTCCATCCACAAGTCCTGCAATTGCATCGGCATCCCCACCCTGGGCGCCGATGCCTGGTGAGAGGATCTTCCGGTTGCCAACAATGTGCCGCAAGGCCCTGACCCTCTCCGGACGGGTAGCCGGGGCGATGATGCCATCTGCACCGCATTCAACTGCCAGTCGTGCGATACGTTCGGCGGTTCCACCATGAAAGAATTCGGCAGCTCCCGGGTGGCTCATCTCTGCTACAACGAAACACGCGGCGCCGTAATCTGAAGAGGTGTCGACACATGCCTGCACAGCATCCTTACCGATGAAACCGTGGCAGATGATTGATGAGAATCCTGCGTCAAAAACCTGTTCTGCGATGAGCCGGTTCGTATTTGGTATATCAGCTACTTTGAAATCGGCTATAAGCGGGAGGTCTTCGACTTCCAGCTCCTGTGCTATAGACAGCCCGCACGAGAGTATGAGCGGATAACCGAGTTTTATTGCATCAAGGTATGGCACACATTTGTGTGTAATTGCGAGTGCCTTCTTCTTCTCTGTAACATCAAGTGCGAGGATCATTTCAGTCATAATATATCCGCTCCATGACGGCTGCGATAAGGATGGGGAGGGTAATTGTCGCGTCACCATAGACAGTAACTGCCTGCGCGGTTTCCGTTATCTTCCCCCATGAACGGGCTTCATCAAGTGTCGCACCCGAGAGCCCGCCAAGATCCGGGCGGTCTCCGGTGAGCTGCACGGCAAAGTCAAAACCATTGGGGGTCATGAGCATGCTCTGGAGGATGAAGTTTTTCGGCACACCCCCGCCAACCAGGAACGCCCCGGCTTTTTTTGTCGTGAAGCATGTATCCATGAGTGAAGGCATATCAGCAAAAGCATCGACGGTCACCTGATTTGTCTGGGAAAAAAGCCAGTACTGCAGCCCTACCATGGAATCCTGCACTGCGGGACAATAGACAGGTACCTTTTTTTCCGCAGCAGCGTGGAGAATGCCGGATGTCAGGTTTTTCCCAAGGTGGCAAAGAAGCCCGGATATGGAGATTGTGCTCCCGGGCTCGAGCCTTCTGAACACATTCTGCATGAATTCCTCAAAATGCTCAAAAGCTTCGTTGGGAAGGTAAACGTCATAGATACGGTTAATCTCATCATGGCGGAGTTCGGCATCGTTGCAGAAAGCTGTGCCGTGAAAGTGTCTGCACCCGATCGCCTCGATTATGTCATGCGTGAGGTTCGCGCCGGTCGATACGAGTACATCGATATGCCCGTTTTTCACAAGATCTGATACGATCCCACCCATGCCGGCAGGCACCATCGCACCAGCGAGACCGAAGAATTTCGTTGTTTCTGGATCACGCAGCATCTGACCATAAATCTCAACGGCGCGAGACAGCGATCCACCATTGTACGCCCCGGCCATCCCCATCGCCGTGACCAGTTCATTTACGGTCATCTTGGGTTTTAAGTGAATCTGGGTGACCGGTTCATCGCAGTGTTTTGCCATTCTTCCCCCTCCAGGTTATTGCAAGGGTATTGGTTTGCTATGATGATAACTGTGTTTCAGAGGGCTGCCCGCAGATACTGTCCTGTTGAAAGAAGAATGAGTTTTGTCAGGTATTTCCGTATCGTAGAGATCACTCATGACAGGATACGCCCGGATAGTTGGTGTCTGTACTTCATAAAACGGCAACCACAATTCGAAGAGTCCGGGTACAGGAACCGTCTGGTGAGAGCGGAGGGGATTTGCTGATAAGCAAGTCTCACTCTCTTTTATTCATCAATATGGTTATTTTCACAGGAACGTAGTATTACAACAATGTCGTGTCAGGATACTCCGCCCTCTGATAAAAATAAAATCCCCTCAATGAATCACGCTGACACAGCCCTCCTCCACGATCTCACCCGCTGGCGCGAACAGCTGGCCCGGAGCATCGCGAGAAACAATTTTGGCATGCGGAGCGAACGGATAACAACCGCCGTCAACCGGATTATCTTCTCCCTTATGTTTCTGTGCATTGCAGAAGATCGCGGATTAATCAAAGGGGGTATGCTCCGGAATATCCAGGACACCTATAGTGATAATCATGACCTTCGGCCCATCCTGAGGCATTCCCACGCATTATACCATGATGATCCTTACACCTCTCATGAGGCGAAGGACGATTTTGTTGATCTTGTTCTCGAAGATCATGTGATGTCCGCAATTCTTTCCGCACTCACCTCTGCGGATCGACACTACGATCTCGCAGCCATTCCGACAGAGATCCTCTCGCAGGTCTTTTCCCGGTATCTCACAAAGACTGTCAGAAGATCGGCGGCACACCATGCCGCTGTTGTTGATACACATGACACTACTCAGTCCGGCGGGACAACCATTCCCCCGCTCCCGGCGGTCGAATATATGGTAATGAGCTCTCTTGAGGCTGTCCGGAAAAGCCGGTCTGCCCGGGAGGTCCTCCCGATCCGGGTTATTGATCCTGCATGCGGGGCAGGTGTCATTCTCCTTTTTTTGTACCGGCACATTCTTGAGAATTCAAATGACGGGACGCCAACCTTCGAGGAGTGCAGGGATATCCTTGCCGGCTCCATTCACGGACTTGACATAAACCGGCATGCCGTTGCAGTGACAAGAATGCTGCTGTTCTTCCGGCTTTTGGAGAACCGCCATACGGGGCAGATTCCTCATGCCTTCTTTACTTTTTCTGAACAGGTATTCATGGATTTAAGGCATACCATCCAATGCGGGAATGCTCTGATCGGCCCGGAGATCATCGATGATGAGTCCTGGATGTTCTGTTCCCCCCGGGAGCGCC
>JAJRBZ010000064.1 GCA_028679185.1 Methanoregula sp.
TATCTGAACTGTTTTAAGGAATTAGCGGTTACTAAACAAATTTCCGCATTGCCAGTATCAACGTCAGAACCAACCCCGGTCATGACTGGTCTTGTTGGATCTCCATCAAAGAGAATTTGTATTGTAATATTTCGTCGTGATTGTCTACTTAATCACGGGCTAATAACATAGGCTGCGGTATTATTTATACCTTGTTGCCTGAACGAATTTTTCCTTCGGGACCGACACCCCCGCAGGCAATTTTCGTCGGTTCGTCACCAGAAATTGTGGATCACATAATAACACATTCAAACACTTAACGTTATCCCTTTCCGGACACCCCATTTTCTCCCTTAATCTATTGATCGACAAATATATTCGAAAAAAATACCTTTTCAATGATTCACTTTTAAAAATTGAATCCCAATATTCACAAATTTTAATGTATGGAGAACTGGGCAGGAATCATCAATACCTTTTTTTTAAATAATGACGTGAAATCCTGTTTATCTGCAAAGCGCGTTAAGGCTTCCTCGTATTTTCAGACGTTTAACTAAGAACTGCAGGTTTTTTTAACAAAGCACCATGCCATGATCGCGCAGAAAAATTCCGGGATGCCCCCATAGCACATCAGTTGCCGGCACGACAAATCTGCACGAACACATCGCTAAAAAATTCCTCCTGCCTCAGGGTACACCGCCCTTCCAGCATTAAAAACAGGAGGGGAATATACACTTCCGGTATAGCCCACCCTAACTTCTGGCATAGCTGTACCAGGGTCATCTCTTCTTCATATTCTATGCAATCGAGACATTCTTCAAGCACGGTCATTGCCGATTCCTGATAGTCTTCATCATGTGCAATGCCCACAACGTCCTCCGCATAGATGAGGAAATCGTTCCCTGTCTCCGTGAGTCGGCGGCGTCTCCGCTCTTCTTTTTCGATGTTTTTAAGTTCGATGATGAGTTCAAAGAGGGTAACCGGGCTTTTTCTCATGTTCTTCCGGTCGAGCCTTCGCTGTATCTCATGTTCCAGACGCTCAATGGGTCCCAGCCTGCCCTGATAATCAATCTCAGAATCCAGAGCAATGTCATAGTCTTCTCCAAACAATTCGTCATCTTCATCGATGCCCTTTTCATCAGGATCCGACAGGAGTTCAAGATGTTCTGACTTCATACGGAGCAGTGTAGCCGCATAAAAGAGTGTACGCCCGGAGATCTGGAGATTGAGTTGCCGGCATCGTTCCAGCTCAGTCAGGAACCTGTCCGTCACTTCAATAATATTAATGTTCCACGGATCGATTTCACCCCGCTCTGCAAGCCTGACAAGAATCTCAACCGGATCTTCAATGACTCCCTGCAGGGCAGGATCAAGTGGTTCGGTTTGTGAAGAGTCCGGAGATCGTTGTGGTATACCCTTGGAATCTTCTTGAAATCGTTCTTCAGATTCGGGTACGGCATCCCTCGTTTTTGAGATAACAAGCGGATTGTGGCCGGGTTCATTCTCTCCCGAATCAGCCATTAGCTTTTACTCCGGTAACAAGCGTACTCTTATCCGGCCGCAGCGTGACACCCATAATCCGTTGAGCTGCTTCAATCATCGGTTTCCGCAGAGAGACGATGACAAATTGCGATTGGGGAGAAAGTTCGGTTATCATCGAAGCAATACGTTCGAGATTGGACCCGTCAAGCGACATGTCCACTTCGTCAAATGCGTAGAAGGGGGCAGGAATATACCTCTGGATAGAAAAAATGAACGCGAGCGTGGTAAGTGATTTTTCACCACCGGATAATGAAGAGAGGAGGTGTACCTTCTTGTCACGCGGTTGCACAGCAAATGTCATGCCACCGGCAAATGGATCTTCCTCATTCTCAAGAATAAGGTGCCCGCTTCCACTGGTGAGCCGGGCAAATATTTCCCGGAAATTGGCATCGATCGAGCGAAAAGCAGTCGTGAATGCCTCGTATTTCATCTGTTCAAATTTCTCAATCCGCTCAATAAGAGTTGCCCGTTCACGGGACAGGGTTTCTTTTCGCTCCGTTCGCTCCTCAACCTGCCTCTGGACTTTCTCATACTCATCAATCGCGAGCATGTTCACCGCCCCTATCTTACGGAGCGCCCCCTCCGCTTCAGCGACCTTTCCTTCGATTTCAGAAAGGGACAGGTTCGTATCCATATCGCCCACCTGCTGTCTGAGCATATCGACTTCGAAACCGATTGCACGGGCACGTTCCTCAATCGCACTCAGCAGGATCGTGATCCTTTCCTTTTCGGCATCGAATTTCATGAGCTTCAGTTCAGATTCCTGGATATGGCGTGAGGCTTCTGCCCGTTTTGTACGCAGTTCGTCAAGCTCACCTGAAAATTCCTTCTGCCGTTCCTCAAGTGCGGCAATCTGCACCTTATGAGCCGTAATCTGTTCATTCGACCCTGCGATTTCAGAGTCAATCTGTTTATTCCGTTCATCCTGCCTGGTCCGTTCTTCACCCAGTTCCACCAGCCGGGCATTGAAATGCTGCCGCTCCCGCTGCGCATCATTAATATCCCCGTCTTTGTTTCGCAGCCGCCGTTCGGACTCTTCAATTTCCTTTTTCTTCTTCTCTATATGATCGGTGAGCACCGGTATATTAGTATCGTCAAGCCGTTTCTTGAGATTCTCAATCCCTGAACTGACTTCGTTGATGGTTTCTGTGGTTTTGTCCAGTTCTGCTTCGAGTGCAGTAAGTTCATCAGCCCCGTTTTTTGTCTCTTCCTGCTGACGGGCAACTGCGAGTTCGATGGTTTGCTTCTCGATTGATATCGATTCAAATCTGCGGGAGAATTCCCCGGTAAACAACCCCAGGCGTGCAATTTCCTGGTCAATCCCGTTGCGTACATTACGCTGTGTATCCACTTCACCAATGAGGCGCTTGATACCCGCTTCAAGGGTTGCTGCTTCACCCTGTATTTCTGCAAGATGGGCACGTATACGGAAGATCTCGTCATCTACGGCAGCACCAAAACCCCTGCCAACAGGTTTCTTTGTTGCACCTCCCGTCATCGCTCCGCTCTTTTCAAGCAGTTCACCTTCAAGAGTTACCATCCGGTACTTCCCAATCAGCCTGCGAGCCCTCTCAAGAGTATCTACTACAACGGTTGATCCGAGTGCAACAGCAAATGCCCGATCATACTTTGGATCATAATCAACCAGATTAACGGCGTAATCGATAATTCCCGGCTCTTTAAGCGGCGGTAGCGCCGGGGGTTTTAACTTGTTAAGCGGAAGGAATGTGACACGCCCGAGGCGCTCTTCCTTTAAGAACCTGATTGCATCTGCTGCAACCTGATCTGTGTCACAGACAACAAACTGAAGTTTGTTACCGGCAGCAATATTGAGAGCGGTTGAATACTCTGCAGGTGCCTTACCGAGATCAGCAATCGTTCCATGCACATGTTCCATGGCCATAACCGCTTCAATTGCTTTGCCACCGGATTCGCCCCGTGCCTGCTGGGCTGCCTCGAGGCGAAACGCATCCTGTTCATATTCGCGGATCTCTTTTTGCACGCGTTCAAGCGATGAACGTTGTGCAAACATCGTGCCCTCCAGTTCCGAAAGCGTTCGATCGAGATCTTTTTTCTGTGAGATGAGATCGGATATGCTCTTTTCACCATCAGAAAGCTGTACCTGCTTGACCGCATACTCTTCATCCAGTTGCCCGAGAAGCTGAGTAAGACGTTCAAGTTCACTTGTGCGCATCCGGCTCTTTTCAATCAGCATATCCTGCTGATGCAGGATTTCTGATCGCTGTGCCTTCTTTTCCTCAAGATCCTTTAACAGAGAGAACAAACGGTCCCGGGTACCCTCGGTATCCTCGCCATGTTGTTTAATTTCGGTTTCAAGTTTTTCCTGCAGCGCTTTGGCAGAAGCAATCTCCATGGCAATGTTGGTACGATCTATGGATAACGTCCGGATCTGATCAGTACATTCCACCACACGTGCTTCAGCACGTTTGGTATCCATGTAGACGCGGTTCATTGCTTCAAGATTCGTCTCTTTTTCCTTGCGCAGGCGAACAATTGTCTGTTCAGCGAGTTTAATCCCGCTTTTTGCCTCTTCAAGTTCTGCAATCAGTTTAAGATAATCAGACCCGCTTTTCTTGTTAATCAGGTCATCAATATCTTTTAAATCGGCCTTCAGGTAAGAAAGTTCATTCTCTTCAAGACTCCGGTCAGTATCAATCCGGGTGAGCACAATCCTGTGCTCATCAGTCGAGCTCGTGAGAGATCCAAGCTCTTTTTCCTTTTCATGGAGCTGGGCTGCGGCCCGGCAGTTCTGGAAGTATAAGAGATCCTGCTGCCATTTCTGGTACTCGAGGGCGTACTCTCTCTCGCGCCTGAGCTCATTAACCCTTTTTGTCAGCTCAAGCAGGAGAAGTTCTTCCCGTTCGATCCGTTCCCTCACGATATCAAGTTCGGAAAGAGACTGCTGTTTTTTTACATCAAACTCCGAAACGCCCGCAATCTCATCAATAATCTTGCGCCGCTCAAAATCACTCATCTCCATGATACGTGTCACATCACCCTGCATGACGACATTATAACCATGAGGTATTATACCGTGCTTTGCAAGATGATCAACGATATCGCTCTGCTTACAGAGCCGGTCATTGAGATAATTGTAGCTGTAATACCCGTTTCCTGTACGTTTGATTCTTCGTTTGATCTTGGTGCCATCAGAAAATTCAAGTGCAACCTCAGCAGTATTCCTGCCGGAATTGAGATTGATCAGATCGGTCAGCCTTTCAGCACGAAGATTACGGGAGCTCGAAAGCGCAAGCACAAAAAGAATTGAATCGATGATGTTGCTTTTTCCCGACCCGTTCGGCCCGGATATAACGGTAAAACCCTCTAAAAAGGGGATTTTTGTCTTTTTTGAAAAAGACTTGAAATTATCGATCTCCAGTTCCGTGATATGCAAAGATCCGGCTCCTTACTTCTTTGCAGGATCCTTCTTGTCTTCTTCTACGGCAACAATGAGATCGCCCTGTTTGGATTTAGCGGACGTCCCTTTCTTGGTGCGTCCGTATCCTGCCGATGCAACAATATAGTTTTTGTCTCCACGGCGGGGCTCCAGTTTCATGGTTCCGTCCTGCTGCATAATCATGTCCATTGTCGGTTCAGGAGGTGTCGGCGGGACATCAGATGGGCGTTTATCACCTTTGCGCATGACAACAGTACTTGAAGTTCCCTGGGCACCACCTGCTGCTGCAGGCTGTTGTTGCGATCCCTGAATAACAGGCCTCTTCATTTCCTGCCTGCTGCGTTCTTCAGTCTGTTTGGACATTTTCATTGCCAGGGACTTGAGATCCAGAAGCTCCTGTGTCAGGCCTTTGACGAGAGCCTCCAGGTCCCTCACCTTTTTTTCAATTGCTACAATACGATCCTCAGTTGCAGCTCCGACTCCGGAAATTTCCAGCATTGATATCAGGTACTCCTTTTTCTAAGTTTGTGCTCAAGATATTTGATCTTTTTAATCAGGTTGCGTCACAGCACATACTTACCTGTACTGGTGCGGCGCATTCCGTATAAATAATAGTAGTGATCGCCAGATAAGGAAAAAAGGTTTGTGCTTTATTTCACCTAAAATACGCTTCCTGCAATTATCCCGCGCTCTTTTACCCGCCGGATTAAAAGAAAGCGATCCGGAAACATGCCCTTTTTTCAATCCAGTTACCAGTGGCGGGAAAAGGTATTACCTGATTGCAGCGAACCCTTCTCCATATGTCCTATCTGTCTAAAACTGATCCAGAAATAGCAGATATCATTGAAAAGGAGCGGCTCCGCCAGTTAAACGGGCTTGAGCTGATCGCATCAGAAAACCTTGTTTCCCGTGCAGTGCTTGAAGCGATGGGGTCTGTCATGACCAATAAATACGCTGAGGGTTACCCGGGAAAAAGGTATTACGGGGGCTGCGAGTTCCATGATATGGCAGAGAATCTTGCCCGCGACCGGTTGAAGAAGTTGTTCGGCGCAGAACATGCAAACGTCCAGCCGCACTCAGGTACCCAGGCAAACATGGCTGTCTATTTTGCGTTCATGAATCTTGGTGATACACTGATGAGCATGAAACTCACGCAGGGAGGACATCTTTCTCACGGATCACCGGTCAGCTTTACCGGGAAATTTTACAAAGTAGCCCAGTACAGTCTTGATCCCAAAACGGAAATGCTCGATTATGGTGCAGTCGAAGAGATGGCAAAGAAGGAAAAGCCGAAAATGCTTGTCTGCGGGGCGTCTGCGTACCCGAGAACCATCGATTTTAAGGCATTCCAGGAAATTGCAGATGGTGTGGGGGCATATTGTATGGCCGATATTGCCCATATCGCCGGACTTTGTGCAACCGGCGTTCACCAGAATTCGGTCAATGTGGTGAACTTCACGACTACCACCACGCACAAGACCCTCCGGGGCCCCCGTGGTGGAGCTATTATGTGCAACAGCGAGTATGCCCCGGCAATAGACAAGGCGATCTTCCCTGGCATGCAGGGAGGCCCGCTCATGCATACCATCACGGCAAAAGCCGTATGCTTCAAAGAGGCGCTCCGCCCTTCATTTACGGAATATAATAAACAAATCGTTAAGAATGCAAAGATGCTTGCAGAAACCCTGATGAACAACGGTCTCCGCCTTGTTTCCAATGGTACAGATAACCACCTGATGCTTATTGACCTGACTGCACAGGGTATTACCGGTCTTGAAGCGGAGACTGTACTTGGCAGAGCCGGCATCACGGTGAATAAAAATACGATCCCCAACGAGACCAAGAGCCCGTTTGTCACAAGCGGGCTGCGGGTAGGTACACCCGCGGTCACGTCACGGGGTATGAAAGAAGCGGAAATGCGTCAGATCGGTAACTGGATTGCGTCAGTTGTAAAGGATATTCACAACGAAGCTGTTATCAAAGATGTGCGTGCCAGTGTGACTGCTATGGCAGGTAAATTCACCCTGTATCCGGAATAACATTTTTTAAAGGTTTCTCCCATGGCCTTGATTCTCGACGGAAAAAAAATTGCAGGTATGCGGCTCGAGATCCTCAAAGAGGAGATTGAGAAATCAGGACTGTCCCCCAGATTAGCAACCATAATTGTTGGCAGCGATCCGGCTTCGCAGATGTATATCAGGATGAAGCATCGTGCCTGCGAGCAGGTTGGCATCGGTTCGGCCGGCGTGGAACTGCCCGGAGATGCGACAACTGAACAGGTGCTTAAAGCCGTTACGCAACTCAATAAAGATGCAGATGTTAATGGTGTCCTAATCCAGCTCCCGCTCCCAAAACAGGTTGATACGGAGCGCGTGATAGCCATGGTAGATCCAAAAAAAGATGTGGATGGATTCCATCCGTTCAATCTCGGCCTTCTTTTTTCAGGAAAACCCCGTTTTACACCCTGTACGCCCAAGGGGATCATGACCCTCCTTGCAGAATACAAAATTGAACTTTCCGGTGCACGGGCGGTAGTAATAGGGCGAAGTATTGATGTCGGCCGCCCTATGTCGGCGTTGTTACTGAATGCTGATGCAACGGTTACACTCTGCCATAGTAAGACAAAGAACCTTGCTGAAGAGGGCAGAAGAGCAGATATTCTTGTCTCTGCGGTCGGAAAAGCGCACTTTGTCACCAGTGGATGTGTCAAACCTGGTGCTGTTGTAATTGACGTGGGTATAAACCAGTTGAACGGGAAACTGGTCGGTGACGTGGACTTTGAAGCGGTAAAAAATATTGCCTGTGCAATCACTCCGGTTCCGGGAGGCGTGGGTCCGATGACAATCGCGACCCTGATGGAGAACACCTATCGTGCAGCGAATGTGCAGCTATGCGACACTGCGTGGTAAATAAACTCGTTATAGGGGAAGATGCCCCTGTCCGCCTGATGGGCGTAATAAACTGCAGCCCCGAGTCTTTTTATGCCAATTCATATATCCCAACTGACTTCGTCCATAAAACCGCTGTCAGTATGGTAGAACAGGGTGCAGATCTGATTGATATTGGTGCACGAAGTACCGCTCCTAATACCCAGCCAATAAGCGGTACTACAGAAGCATCACGGATCGATGAGGCCCTCAAAGAACTTGACGGGAGCGGGATCACCATCTCAGTGGATACCATGAATCCCGGGGTGCTCGATGTCTGCCTGAAGCATGAGATCCATGCAGTGAATGATATATCCGGACTCACTTCGCCTGCATATGCACAACGACTTGCACAATCAGGGCTTCCCGCTTTCCTTATGGCATCCAGTCATCAACCTGGCGATTCCGTCGGACTGGACGCAACACTTGCAGCACTTTCCAGGGTAGTAGAACGGTGCGAAACATCAGGTATCAAAAATTATGTGCTTGATCCCGGTATCGGAATATGGACACCGTTCAGGTCGGTGGAGGATGACTGGACGCTCTGCCGGCATTTCTCGGATTTTAGAAGATTTGACCGCCCGCTTCTCGCTGCAATATCCCGCAAGACCTTTATCGGGGACCTTCTTAACCGGGAACCTGGTGATCGTCTCGCAGGAACCCTTGCCGTTACCCTCATGCTGCTCGATAAAGGTGCATCTGTTGTCCGGGCACACGATGTGGCACAGACCCTTGATATAATCCGGGTATTCGAACAAATGGTAAAAGGGCAATGAATAGTTCATTTTCGGTTATCGGACTCTGTACAGGAATTATCAAAGAAGGTGACACGATACCTGACCTCATAATTGCAGCTGCACAACGGGCATGCGGCGGCTTTGAGAGTGGAGATGTCCTTGTCCTGGCCGAAACTGCCGTTGCAACAGCAGAAGGAAATGTCGTCGCACTTTCTTCCATCACTCCTTCTGCACGGGCAAACAAACTTGCAGCAAAATACCGGATGGACCCCCGCATAGTCGAAGTTGTTTTAAAGGAGAGCGACTCGGTTGTAGGTGGGATAGCAGGTTTTCTGTTATGCATGAAAGCAGGAACACTGCTGCCCAATGCCGGTGTGGATGCATCAAATGCACCATTGGGTTGCGTTACGCCTCTTCCAAAAAATCCGGACAACAGCGCACTCGCCATCAAACATGCCATCGAAGTCCAGACGGGAGAGAGGATTGGCGTTATTATTGCTGACAGCCGGACCCATGCCATGCGCCGCGGGTGCAGCGGTGTGGCGATCGGGTGTGCAGGGATAACTGCGGTGGTTGATGACCGCGGTAGAAGCGACCTGTTTGGCAGGAAACTTGAGGTAACACAACGTGCTGTCGCGGACAACATCGCATCTGCAGCTGAACTGGTCATGGGTGAAGCAGATGAGTGTACTCCAGCGGCGATTATCCGGGGTCTGGGAATGCCCATTGGCGATCAAACCGGCATCGAAGCAATTTCTGCAGAAGAGTGCTTGTTCATGGGTGTTTTCCGGAAAGACAAAAAAACCCAGTAAGACTCACGCATCAGTGCGGAGCCTTTCGTGCAGCAGCATACTTTGTTTCCGTCCCGTTTCCACCGGTTCCCTCGCCAAGGACTGAGCCTTCGCCGGTCTGGATCAACAAGTTTTTTGCAGGTTATTCAGTCATTTACTGTTTTTTCCCTTTCGCTCCACTCCGACGCGCCCTTTCTCCACGGAAAGTACAAACCCGAGTTCTTCCAGATAGGCACGGCTCTTCCCGGTTCCATGAATCAAGAGCTCGACCAGATCCTCTTTCTCATCGATATCTGTATGGAGCCTGAACGAATCGATCACGTCATAAGAAAGCCCTGCATCCTCAGCAATTTTTATGTGTTTAAGAAAACTTGTGCCGTAATAATCGACATGAAACCGGTGCGGTTCTTTGAGGTAGATGACATTTGTACCTCCACCCCGCCCGGGCACAACAGCTATATCCTTTTTGGTGGAAAGAACCCGACGTAAGGAAGGTGCATCCGCAAGCGGGAGATCAGCCATGACGATCAGAATTTCACCGACAGCCTGGGGTAACAGTGAATTGAGGGTCTGGTTAAGGTCAGCATCCGTAACGGTGATCTGAATGTCCTCACTGTCGAATAATTCAGTACCCACGATCACCGGACTGCAGTTCACATCTCTTACCGCATAAATCACATCTGACAACATTGCCCGGGCAAATAATTCTCTCTCCTCTTGGCTCAGCACGCAGGAGAGACGGGTCTTGGGATTAACAGGCTTGTACGGGATCAGGGCATGCGGGCACATTTCGTACCGTTTTATGCAGTGAGATAAAAAAAAGGTGCTGATATTAAACCCGGGGATCAAAGGGAATTTGTCCATGTTATCGACCGAAAAACGAAAGGTTTGGTAATAAAAGACACCACGTAAATGATCAACTTTCAATAGATGGGGAGAGTATCTTTTCTCATGCGGAACCGCATAATTACCTTCTCGCGGAATGTGTTTCTGCCGCTCACGACAGTCTGCCGGAACCGGTGCGGGTACTGCTGTTTTCGTACCCCGGTACAGGAGGGATGTCTCATGGAACCGGCTGACGTTGAGGAGACGATAAGGAACGGCGCAGCCCTTGGATGTACTGAGGCACTTTTCACGTTTGGGGAGCGCCCTGAAGAAGAACCTGGTTTTATGGAATATCTTACAAGAACAAAATATTTTAGTATTCTTGATTATTGCGAGGCTATGTGCAGGAAAAGCATTGACTATGGGGTTCTCCCTCACACAAACGCTGGTATCCTTACATATGAAGAGATGGAAAGCTTGCGCAGAGTCAATGCAAGCATGGGGCTGATGCTGGAGACAACGGCAAATATCCCGGCGCACGCGGCATCGAAAGGCAAGGAACCGGCGGTCCGGCTGGGGATGATTGAAGATGCCGGAAAACTAAAGATACCGTTTACCACCGGTCTTTTGTTAGGGATTGGTGAGACAATAAAAGACCGGGAAGAGTCCCTTATCGCAATACGGAATCTCCACAAAAGGTACGGGCACATCCAGGAAATTATCATCCAGAATTTTTGTCCGAAATCCGGAACACCAATGGCACGTAATCCGGTCCCTGGCACTGATGAAATCTGCGCAACCATTCGGATGGCACGCGATATCCTCCAGAAGGATATAGCCATCCAGATCCCCCCCAATCTCATCGATGCATCCCTGCTGATATCCTGCGGCGTGGACGACCTTGGAGGTGTGTCACCCGTTACAATTGACTATATTAATCCGGAACACCCATGGCCGGCAATTGAAGAGCTTAAAACACTTGTTGGTGATTCACAGCTGTGCGAGAGGCTCTGTATCTACCCGCAGTACGTGAAAAAAGGATGGTACCACCCCGATTTGGAACCTCTAATAAACCGGCTCGCACAAATAGTTAAGGCAAGGAGCAGGGTATCGTGAAGTGCAAGCAACTCCTGGTAAAAGGCAAGGCGAAATCGGTTTACAGCACCGATGACAGGCACAAGCTCGTTATCGAATTCCGTGACGATATCACCGCATTTGATGGTGGGAAAAAAGATGTACTGAAGAATAAGGGGAATTACAATGCAGAGGTCTCGGCTTTCTTTTTTGAATATCTTGAACAAAATGGCATCAGAACACATTTTTTCACCATGGTTGACCCTCACCATATGGTGGTAAGAAAACTCGAGATGATTCCGCTGGAAGTTATAGTACGGAACATCGCTGCCGGATCCCTTGTCAGAAATTATCCTTTCCGGGAGGGGGCCCCGCTTAATCCACCCTTGGTTGTAATTGATTACAAGGACGATGCCCGGCACGACCCGATGCTCAATGATGAGATTATCGTTGCCCTGAAACTTGCCACGCCCGCAGAACTCAAAAAGATCAAAAAGATGGCACTCGAAGTAAACCGGCTCCTGAGTTCGTTACTTTCAGATCATGGAATTACACTGGTGGATTTCAAGATGGAGTTTGGCAGGCAAGGTAAAACGATCTATCTTGGAGATGAGATTAGTATGGATTCGATGCGCCTCTGGGATAAAAAAACCGGCGAGTCGCTGGACAAGGATGTGTACCGCTTCGAAAAAGGGGATGTAATGGCAATTTACAACCGGGTGGTACAGCGTATCACCGGACCAGTAATGAACAAGTGACAAAAGGAATGAAAAACAATGAATTTACTGTTGAAATCCCGTCGCACACGAAGGAAGGATTTCAATCTCTGGATCGATGATCCGGCATATTGAGCGCAAAGACTAACGTCTCTTATAAAGAAACTTATTGTGACGAATATATCATATGGATGCGGTCGGTAAGATGACAGAAAAAAATGCAGATGAAGATGAAATGCTCAAATGGGCAAAAGGATACGCAACCAAGCAGGGCTGGACGCTGAATACCGATGAAAAACAACTCTCCACCGTGATCCGGGGACTGGTAAGAAATAAAAAAAAGTTCGGAAGGCTGTATTGTCCCTGCCGTCTCCGCAGTGGAGACGAGGAAAAGGATCTGGCAATCGAATGTCCCTGCATGTACCATAAGGATGAAATCTCCCAGGATGGGCACTGCCACTGCAATCTCTATTTTAAAACGGGATGATCATTTTTTCCTGAGAAATAACAAGGGTAGTCCGGTTCATGCACCCAATATCATCTGGTGATTCCACGCGCCCGCAGACAGGTCTTCCACCCATCCATGGTGCATCAATAGAAGTCCTCATTCTCGGCAGTTTTCCCGGCAGACAGTCACTGCAAAAAAAAGAATACTATGGGAATCCCAGGAATCAATTCTGGCAGATTATGGATTTTCTATTCCAAATCGATCGTCGTCTGCCCTATGTTAACCGTGCTTCCCTGTTGGCCGGGCACGGGATCGCGTTATGGGATGTAATTTCAACCTGTTGCCGTCAGGGAAGCGCCGATTCGCGGATCCGGGACCCGGTGTTTAATGATATTATGGACTTCCTGAGCTCATTTCCACTACCCCGACTGATTGTATTCAACGGAACCAGTGCCGGCCGATACTATCGCCAGCTGAATATCCCCGTGTCTGTTCCTTATGAAGTGCTGCCGTCAACGAGCCCGGCAAACACGCGGTATCCCCTTTCCGAAAAAGTTAAAAGATGGGAAATAATTTTGCCCCCACCGCATCCGGAAAAAAAACAAGCCGGAAATTATCGTTCCATGCGGAATTTCAGGAAAATTACGTGATATATCGCATAGAAACCACAGAGCACTGCAGCGGTATAGCCGAGAATCGCAATCCACGAGATCTCCTGTGGGAGGGTAGCCGGCGATGCCTGGAGCACAAGCGAGGATCCGACCACGAGTGATGCCACCACAAAACCAATCATGAGTTTGTCACTGGCTTTATCGAGAGACATCTGGAGTTTCTGGATATCGGAGTCCAGGATCTCCAGTTTGAATGTTCCGGTTGAGAGCCTCCGGAGCATAAGGTTGAGATTACGGGGCATGTCAAAAAGGGCATCGGCAGCTTCCAGAAAGGATGTGGAGGCTCTTTTGATATACGCAGCAGAAATGTTGCCCTTATCGGCAAGTTTTGTCAGATAGGGAGTGACTTCTTTCATGAAATTGAAGTCCGGGTCAAGTCGCACTCCGATATCGAGCACCATTATAATGACCTTGAGAAGAAGCATCAGGTTCATCGGGACTTTCATACGATAGCGTCGCATTATTTCGGTAAGCTCGGTTACGACAAGCCGGAAATTGAACTGTGAAACCTCGTAACTGCCGCCGAAATCCTGCATCATGATGTACAGGTCGTCCCGCAGGGCTTCCCGGTCAGCTTCTTCAATTGCAATGCCGAATCCTTCGAGCGACCGCAGCATCAGTTCAATATCGTCATTAATAAGTGCAAAAAGGAGGTTTATAAAACCCTGTCGTTTCTCGGGACGCAGGATACCCACAATGCCAAAATCCAGAAAAACGATATCTCCCTCTTTTGTTACAAGAAGATTTCCCGGGTGAGGATCCCCATGGAAGAACCCATCCTCGAAGATCATCCTGAGGTATGCATTGAATCCCCGGACGCCGATTTCATGGGGATCTTGTCCCATCGCAGCAATTGCTTCCGGATCATCAATCCGTGCCCCTTCAATAAAATCCATGACCATGACGTAAGGAGTGGAGTATTCCCAGTAAACCTTCGGGAACCGGATGCCTGGTATATCACGAAAATTTCTGGCCATACGGTCAGCGTTGCGGCCATCGCGGGTGAAGTCAAGCTCCTTTACTATCTGGTGGGCAAAGTCATCCACCATCCCGACCGGATTGTATAACCGTGATTCGGGAAATACCGTTTCAATCCGCTCCGCCATTGACCGCAGGATGTCAATATCGGTGTCGATAATTTCACCAATACCAGGTCTCTGAATCTTCAGAGCTACTCTGGTGCCGTCTTTAAGTATTGCGGAATGTACCTGGGCAATCGATGCAGAAGCAACAGGTGTTTCATCTATCCTCAGGAACCACTCATCACAATCGGGACAATTCTGTCTGAGCACTTTCTGGACTTCCGAAAAGGGGAGGGGTTTTACATGGTCCTGCAGTTTTTTGAGCTCATCAATCATCTCCGGAGGAAGCAGTTCGGTCCTTGTACTCATTATCTGCCCGAATTTGACAAATGTCGGTCCGAGCTCCTCCAGGGCAAGCCGAATCCGTTCGTAGACCGTTGTCACTTCGGGAGTTTTCCCTCGCCTGGGGAGCCGGAACCGGGCTCTTGTGGGAAATATCCGTTCAAGACCGATACCCAGGCCATATTTACCCAGCACATCCGCAATCTGCGCATACCGCATGATACGGGTAACCATGCGTATAACTTGGATCTCGTGATACTTAATGCGTGCTTCTTCCGTCACAATCTGACGGGATCTGTCGTAAATAAAAATAAAATGTATAGCATGGGACTCTGGCAGGAATTGTTTTAAAAAGATCATCATTCCGGAAATTGCGGACCAGATGGGAACTACGTCATCATTTCCGGAAAATTACAATCCGGTTTGTATTTGTGCCGGATGCCATATTGTTTACACCCCAGATATTGGAGGTTTTGGTAAACGTCTGCTGGTTGATAAGCACCCCTTCGCACGTAAACCCTGCACTGGTACCAAGCGGGATGACATGTTCCTCCAGCCGGATTGTACGTTTTCGCACCTCTCCAACCTCAAATGCAACATATCCCCCCTCGCGGGTGATGCGGTAAAGCTCGCAAAATACCGCACCCATTACCCGTGTCCATTCATCCAGCGTACGGGCCATGGTGATCTGTTCCCCGATTGCGTGCTCATTATGTCCATTAAACCAGCATCGGAGCCAGTTGTCCCCACGGTACTGAACGATATCAAGAAACGGGGGTGAAGTAACAGTCAGTTGTACGCTGGAATCCGGAAGTTCCGGCGTTGAACGCGCATCAGCGGTGAGAAAACAGGCATTTTTCCCTGCCCGGTTAAGATTTTTCTTGTCGATCGGAGAGAGTGTGCGCAGCAGGCTTTTTGTCTTGTTCAGAATGATCTGGTGTGTATCCCGGTACTCCGGTACCTGCCCACGTTTCCGGTTTATCCGTTGCTGGCTCTGTTGTGATACTGCCTGGTTGGGGGGGAGCGTATACACAGAAAAAAATCCCTTTGAATGGCCGGTTAACCGGTTCGTAGCCACCATCGCAATCCAATGGTCTATCCTGTCAGCCCTGCACGCTTCTTTCCTTGTCAGGAAGTACTCCCGCAAAGCAACAATTTCCTTCTCAGTGTCCGGATGGAAGAACATCGTAAGATCGATAGTTGCCCCATCACTGTCACGTGGGATAGATGCAAGACGCTTTTCAACAACAGCAGGATTTGGGGGAAAGAACCGTGGCTCGGTCATGATCCGGGAGAGGGGGTTTGCATCATTTGAGAATAGGTTGCGCCCGGAAAGTCCGGCTTCAATCACTGTTGTGCCGCGGCCACTGAACGGATCGTATACTACATCCCCTCTCTTTGTCAGGCGTTCGATAAAGAATCGCGGGAGCTGTGGTTTGAAACATGCCCGATAGGAGATCTCGTGGATGGAGGACGCCTGCCTTTGTCTCGATGTCCAGAATTCATTGGTGTATTTTGGGATGGTATCCGGCCCGATAACGAGATCCTCAGCCAGTGTGGGTGTACCGGCAGGGCTCATGAATGAGCGGAGATGCCGGCTGATAGAATCTCCTTGTAATGCTGTGCCGATAACCATATCTCATGGTAGGTTAGCGGACGAAGGTATAATGCTGGTGCCAGCAGCCATGACATTTTTGGTTCCTGTACCCGATCAGTGACCATCGCACTTCCAAAGAACAGAAAAATGGTCCGGTAATTACCAAAATCCCAGGCAAAAGGAAATTCATCTGATCTGATACCGGACAAAATTTCGGCAGATAGTAAAAGAAAGTCTGATCCGGATATGGAAAAGAAGTATATGCCGCATCAGCACGGTGAATGTACCGAAATACATTTACCTGTCCCATTGCCGACAATTGCATCAAACGCTGCCGGGTACTTCACGGTGCCCTGTATCCCTTCCAGTGCGCCGGGATCAAGGGCAAGTACCATAAAAACATCGTTATCTACGGTAAACGGTGCTTCGATACCCTTTACCCGTGCCGGGCGAAAACCATGGCGGGGATAATATCCGGGGTGGCCAATCACAACCACAATACGATGACCGAGAGTCCGGCAGACGCTGAGACCTTCCTCAATGAGAGCGGCGCCAACGCCAAGGCATTGGTACTCCGGGTGCACCACAAGAGGTGCAAGGGCAAGGGCAGGCGTGACTGCATGGGGAGATTCGATAGTGATGGGAGGAAACAGGATATGGCCGATGATCCTGTCATCATGAACAGCGACAAGCGATAGTTCCGGGTTGAAAACATTACCATCCCGCAGGGCATCCACGAGACGTGCCTCATCATAATGCGCAAACGCCTGATAGTTTACTTCATAAATTTGTGGTATATCAGCAGGGATTTCCTGTCGGATAAAAAAACAATCCATCCTGCACTATTGGATGTCAGTATACATAAGGGAAGGTGTCAGGGACGGGCCCACACAACCTCTGGCAGCTCATATCCAAAAATGACCACGGGGTATCTGTCCATCAAAGGGTGTAAGTGTGAGCAAAGCAAATCTCACAGGGATGAATGCGACCCTCAGGGCATACATTGACCTCACCCGGCTGCAGTTCTTTTTTGCCTGGCCTCTTCTCTTCTGTTCAGGATACCTGCTTGCAACTACCGTGTACGGAAATTTTGCATGGTTTGATCTTATTCGGGTTGCCCTGATCGGGTTCTTTGGCTTTGAGGCAGGGTTTGTTCTCAATGATTATGTTGACCGTAATTATGACAAAAAAGACATCGAATCAGACAAACTTACGAAGTACTGGAGGATTTTTAAAAAACGCCCCATTCCGGCAGGACTCATTCCCCCAACCCATGCATTAAGGCTGTTTTTAATTTTAGCTGGCATCACTGCCTGCCTCATCGCTACTCTGTCTTACCCGCACTCGCTTATCGTGTTTCTCATTATGGTCTATTGTTACACCATTGAGATCTTCTATCAGATGGAAAAGCGACAGATACAGAAATTTCCGTTTGCACAAGTCATCGGGCGAACGGATTTCACCCTGTTTCCGGTTGCAGGGTATCTCTGTCTCGGGTACCCTGACCTGAATGCATTCCTGTACTTTGTCTTTTTCTACCCGTTTGCGATGGCTCATCTTGGCGCAAATGACCTTATCGATGTAGCAAATGACCGGGTCAGGGAAATGAGTACAATCCCGATGATCTACGATATACCAAGGACGAGCTACTGGATTGCAGGGTTCACCATTATCCATTGCATGATGGCGGTTCTTTTCATGACCCGGCTTGGATGGATAGCCCGCAGCTGCATTATAGCTGGTCTATGCCTGCTCATTATTGCAAACATTATGATCCTGAAGAACAAAACTCCTGAAGCAGCACTTAAAGTGCTGCCGCTCTTCCACGTGGCGATGGTACTCTATGCAGGCGGGATTGTGACGGAGGCGTACATATAAAGAGGGAGTAGTGGAAAAACTTTTCATTACTCCCGAGTCGCGATACCTTACGCGTAAAACGACTGCCGGGTTTTGCGTTACTCCGTACGCTGCCAAATCACATGATCCGGTTTTTTACGTATTTTTAAAGACAATATGACGTCATCACAATGCGAAGGTATGGGTTTGGGAGGGGACAGGCACTGTCTACAGGAATCTCATCCATGGGAAATTGCTGACGGTTAGTACTCTCTGGCAGAGTTAAAAAAAGGTAAAGGATACTGCATCAAGTATTCTTAGATGCCCCATTTATGCCGTCACTGATAATCTTGCCATCCCTCATCCTGATTATACGGTGGAAATAATCTTTGTGCCAGTCCTCATGAGAAACCATGACAATCGTCTGGTGCATTGACTCATTGATCTCACGGAAAAGGTCAAGAACCACCCGGGAATTTTCTGTATCAAGGTTGGCACACGGTTCATCGGCAAAGAGGATATCCGGTTTGTTCACCATCGCCCGGGCAAGCGAAACCCGCTGCTGCTGTCCTCCGGAGAGTTCCCGGGGTAGGTGTTCACGCCGGTCGCACAGGCCGATCTTCTGCAATATCCCGAAACTATCCTTTATGGTCTGCTCCTCGGTGCGATCTTTCCTGAGCATTGCCGGCAGGGAGACATTCTCCATCACGGTAAGATCAGGAACCAGGGCATAGTCCTGGAAGACATAACCAAGCTTGTAGAGCCTGAACATGGTCTTCTCATAGTCTGTAAAGCGGGATATGTCCATTCCGTCAATCACGATTTTGCCGGAGGTTGGCAGGTCCAAAAGCCCCAGCATATGCAGGAGCGTGGACTTGCCGCTCCCGCTCGGGCCCATAATACCAAGGAACTCCCCTTTTTCAATATTAAGCGTAAGACCGTCCAATGCCTTGACTTCGACAGTTCCCATACGGTAGATTTTCCGCAGGTCGGTAATCTCGATCATGGCATCAGGCCCTCATTGCAGACTGAATTTCCTCGCGCGATACCTGGTAGGCAGGCACATACCCGGCAATGACTGCTGCACAAAACAGGATTACGGAATTAGTGAGGAGGTCCATTGGGGTGATATACAGGTATGCAGACCATTCGGGAGTAACGATGGGGTGTACTGACATGTATGCCGCGAGCAGGAGCGTGATAATAATCCCGAGGATAATGCCAAGAATGCCGAGGATGATGACCTGGAACCCGTAGTTATGCATGATGACCTCCTTATCCACTCCGATCGCCTTGAGAATTCCAATCTGCTTGCGGCTGTTGAGGGTCTTGATCGTTATGACGATAAACAGGACAACCGTCGTAATGATAACACTGACAACCAGGGACACCGCGTTGATGATGGCAAAACTCTGGAGTACCTTCCCCACACTTTTACTCAGCAGGTCCGTCATGGTCTGGACCTGTCCGTTCACTCCAACTCCATACGCGAGGAGTTCGTTCTTGATGAACTGCTCGGTATACCCGGGTTTCGCTCTTACCGTGATGTAATCAGCCTTGTCGAGCGTCTTTCCTTCCACCAGTTCCATATCTGTCCAGGTCACAAACGCTGCATTATCAACCGGACTCCAGCCAGTGGAATAGATCCCCTTGACCCGGTAGTCTTTCGTGTACCCGTTGCCATACTCAACCGTGATCGAGTCTCCGACCCGGACACCTCCCAGTGACGCCTGGAATTCATCTTCCTGGCGGACGGTGGCATCACCGGCTATCGGTTTCCCGATAATGATCTCACCGGTATCCCCTTCCCCGAGATAACTGCCGGCAACCATTTTCGTGTAGACCGGGGATACTTCCTTCTCATCCATGGGAGAAATGGCACGCACGGAAACGCCGAGGATCCGCTGCCGGTACTTGAATGTCGCCCCTTTCGAATAATGGGGGGACGCCCGCTGTACGCCCGGCATGCCATTGATCAGGTCGAGTGTGGCATCAATGTCGGTAATGTACTGGTCGCCAGATTTAGGGCTGACAAGGATATTTGAGACCTCATAATCCACAAGCTGTTTTGTAATACTCTGGCCAATCCCACTGAACATGGAGGGGAGGAAGATCATGTTGGTGAAGCACATCCCGATAATCAGTACAGTCAGGATCACACTTGAACGGCTTCCCCGCTGGAGAGAACGCAGCGCCAGCAGGAATGCTACCTTCAGTTCTTTTTGTCCCATGGGAACTTTCCAGCGCCGTTGATTCTGGGCAGGTACCAGTACCGGTAACCGACAACACCGAGAATGATGAGAATGATCAGCCCGAAGATGATGGTGCCCGACATGTCAGCGGGCTGTACCCTGACATTCATCGGCCGGGAGAGGGTATGGACACCCATATCGTCAGTATAGGTGATGGTCAGGTTATACGGGTAATTGCCCCCTTTCAAACCTTCGAGAAGGAATATTGCCGGGGCGTCGTTGCCCGGCTTGATCTTCCCGATGAAAGCCTCTCTTGTCCCTTCCACCGGAAGGTCTATCTTTGCCGAGACTTGTTTCGCCTCACCCGAACCGGTGTTCTCTATCCGGACTGTAAGATCGAACGCGGTGTTCTCAATAAGACGGGGGGGATTGGTATCCACAGAAACAAATCCTAATTCGGCCTTCCCTTTCATTATTACGTCAATACCCGTTTCCTGGGTACGCTGCGTTCCGTCTATTGCATGGTAACTGATAAGAACAGGGATCCTGACAAGGCCGGAATCGCTTTTTTTATCCGAAAGTAATGCCATATCAACGGTCTTTTGTCCACCAGCCAGGATAGCCCCCAGATGATAGGCATCAGAATTCTTCGGAGCGACCGTGGCACTCACGTTTTCGATCCGGAGGATTACATCATCGGCAAGTGTCTGTCCGGCGTTGCTGACAGTAAGCGTCACAGGAATCTCATCACCAGGGTTTACACTGCCTGTCAGCGTGCTGCTCATAATAAGGATAGCCTGCCTCTCTATTCCTACTGCCGTGTTAACGTTTACCGGGATTGGGTACCGGGTGCTCGTGCCACCGGTTGTATCAATCCATACTTCGGGAAAGAACATCCCGCTTTTTGAGGGGGCCTGAATGGAAAATGTCAACTGTATGGATTGTCCGGGCCCTATCTCACCTACACGCTGGAAATCATTGCTCCGGACAATGATGCCATTGCCCTCAAGCTTGACATTTTCAATATTGACATTGATGTCCGTGACTTTGGTGGTTGTTGCTTCTGTTGTATATAATCCCGTATTCTCCTTGAGGGATGCACTCGTTGCCGTATTCTTCACCATAATGGCGATGGTACCGAGACTGTCGGGCATCATGACCGATGGGGATACCTTATATTCGGTGATTGTTACGGTCGGCACATCTGCTGCTGCTGCAGGCAGGGCACATGCTGCCAGAATGAGCACCGCGATAAGCATTTTTAGATGCAGGGATTGCCGGAACGATGTCGGGTTCCGCTGTTTTTGCCTGTTATTTGAAACTGATGACAGTATTGTCATGTATAAATCTCCGAACCGGTTGAAACCGGAATTAGTAATACTAGGTGTATTACCCAAAGTTATTAAACTTACCATGGGTAACTTAATATAACCAATAGTAACTCATAATTTACGCAGATTTTTATTCAGCGCGCAAACGGAAGTTGCCTTCATGCCACGCATAATTCAGGAATACAGGGAGGAAGTCGGGAGAAAGATTGTGGAGGTCGCTTACCGGCATTTTCTCCAGAAAGGATACCATGGGACAACCATGGGGGATATCGCAGAGAGTCTTGGTGTTACCAAGCCAGCTCTCTATCAGTACTTTTCCGGTAAAGAAGACCTGTATGCCGCAGTTGCAGAATACGGTCGGGAGGAACTTGCTGTAATCCTTGAGCAGTCTTTCAGTAACCGGGATTTAAGGAGTGGCAGTGAGATCCTTTTTGATACTCTTTCCCGGTATGTACCCCAGTTCAACAGCATGTATTCAGAGATGATGATGCTCGCCATGCATAATGAAAGGATCCGTACCCTGCTCCGCGAGGATCGGATTGAGGATATTCGTGTGGTCGAACGCTTTATTACCCGTCTGCAGGAGAGCGGACTGATTTCCACCCGGCTGAATCCCCGCAGGCTTGCCATAACCTGTGATGCACTTATCAATGGTCTTCTCATCGATATCATGGCTGGAATGGATAAAGAAGAGGCAAAGGAGATCTGGATTGCAGCTGTCACACGACTGACTGAATAAAAAGTTACCCTGATTTTTATAGGTTTTTTACAAAACCAACTCTTCGAATCCAGAAAGAAAGCCTGAAATTATTAAAAAAAATTATTTATGTGTAAAATATGCCGTCACGCCATCATTACCAACCGCATCGATTCTGGCAAACCCAACCCGTTCGAACTGCACAACATTCCCCAGTTCTTTTGTCACCAGAGGTTCACAGACACCGGTAATCTCCCCTTCCTGCGTAAGAAGAGTGCAGGGAACAGCTCCCTGTGCCGGCAGCCACTGGATGATATGAGCTTTGGCTGCCCGGGCTTCAGCGAGTGAATCCCCTGCGTACGCGAACGATGGTATGCTCCCATCCCATGAGATCGTAACGTTGAAGAGATCCTTTAACCGCACCATCGCAGTATCATGCGTGATATCGCCCCTGGGCAGTTCCACAGACCCTTCAAAGACCAGTATCCGGCTTCCGCGTGCGGTGTCACCCGGGTGCAGCATTGCATGGGCGGTACGGTGCAGGGCCCCGTCAATATTCGCTGTAAAAGGATCCGGCACGAAGAAGTACCGGTTCGCTACCGGATCAACGATCTTCTTGTTTTCTGCATAGAGGTTGTCCCATGAGAATGAGATATCGGTATCGCCGATCCCGATTGCCAGCACTGCGTTCTTTACCGCGTCAGGACTGATCCCCCGCCGTGCGAGGGCCCGTAGCGTACCGAGCCGTATATCGTCCCATCCGGAATATTTCCCTTCGTTAATGCCAAACCGCATCTGGGATGTCGAAAGTACCACTCCTTCGATCCCCATCCTGCCATAGTGCCGGTATACCGGCACCTTCCAGCCAAAATGGTCATAGATATAGCGCTGGCGCCGGGTGTTTGCAATGTGGTCCTTGCCCCGTATCACGTGCGTTACGCCGAGCAGGTGATCATCAGCAACAACCGAGAAATTCATGAGGGGGTAAACATGTGCGATGACCCTGGGATGCGGTGGTGAATCGAGAATACGGAAGGCGGGAAAGTCACGCATTGCCGGATCAGGATTGTTGAGGTCAGTCTTGATCCGTACAGTCGCCTCCCCTTCATTAAACGTGTGGTCGAGCATGCGCTCCCAGAGCCCCAGATTTTTCTCCACGGGCTGATCCCTGCACGGGCACGCGATCTTTGCCTGTTTGAGCTCCCTGAAGCGTTCATTATTGCAGATGCAGACATACGCCCCGCCCCGCTCGATCAGTTTTCTGCAGAGATCATAATACAGCGGCAGGCGCTCACTTTGCGTGACTGTCTCGGTGATGCCAAGTCGCAGCCACGCGATATCTTCTTTTACCATGTCGTATGCTTCGGGATCAACACGTTTCGGGTCGGTGTCCTCAATGCGCAGGATGTATCTGCCGCCATACTGTTTTACGTATGCATCGTTAAGCACCGCCGCACGGGCATGCCCGATATGAAGAGGTCCTGAAGGATTAGGAGCAAATCGCATTACCACACCATGCTCAGCACCTTCGAGATCGGGGAGTACTCTCCTGTGCTCATGTTTTGCAAAGAGTGCTTCGTACATATCAGGAGCAAGTGACTGTAATTTTACCACGCGCTCTTCCGGAGTGAGAGCCGCAACATCGGCAATCACCTCTTTTGCCAGAACCGCAACTTCCTTTGCCCGCGGGCGAAATTCCGGGTGGGCACTCATTACCATACCAACTACAGCGCCGGTCTGCGGTACACCCCCGTGTTTCACGGCATTCTGGAGCGCACAGAGGAAAAGGGCCTCCTTTGGATTTTTCCCTGCCATTCTAATAGCTCCGGGTCACAAAAAATTCGCCAATTTCCATTAATAACTGGCGCTCTTTTGATGGTAAGATCAGGGAAAGGTGTTTGTTGCTCTCCTCCACAAGATCATGAGCGACTTTTTTGACATCAGCAATTACACCGGCGTCGGTCAGCTCTTTGATCACCCCGTCAATCTCCTCATCGGTCAGGTCTCGTTTGTATTTCAAAAGGTCGATACCTTTTTCCCGCGCCTTAATCATGATCAGCGTCTGTTTTCCTTCACGCAGATCTGAAGCACGGTCTTTTCCGCTTTTTTCTGCCAGGGTTATGAGATCAATAAGGTCGTCCCGGATCTGGAATGCAATCCCGGTTTTCAGGCCAAAAAGGTAGAGGGCTTTTACCTGAGAAACTGTTCCCCCGGCAAGAACTGCACCGATTCCAGCGGCTGCGGCATAAAGAACCCCGGTTTTTTTCTTGACCATCTCTAGATATTCGTACTCGTCAACATCATTCCGGTGGGTAAACGACATATCCATATGCTGACCCTCGCAGATATCGGCACAGGCATGAGCGAGCATGGATACTGCACGGACTTTTGCCTTGTCATTCGCCTTTGACATGCAGATAAACTCAAAGGCGCGGGCATACAGGACATCGCCCGCAAGGATGCCGGTTTGCATATCCCATTTTGTATGGACGGTCTGAACACCCCGCCGGAGCATATCGTCATCCATGATATCGTCATGGATCAGCGTGAATGTGTGGGTGAGCTCGAGCGCAAGTGCCGCTGGTAAAATCTCCGTGGAACTTCCCCTTTTTACCGCATCGGCTGCAAGCATGACAACTGCAGGGCGGAGGCGTTTGCCTCCGGCAGCGAGGAGGTGAGCACTGGCTTTATTCAGTTCACCAACCTTGTCTACAAAATACCGGTCGATCATATGGTCGATTTCCTGTGCGACCGATTCTAAGTACGGTAAAAGATCTGACATTCCGGTCCCTCGTTTATTTGATAATGAGACGATGCCCGTTCTTCATCATGTGGACAGTTGAGTGGGCAGTATAGCCAAGTTCTGTCGCGAAATCTGTATATCCCGCCGTCATCTTCAGGTGCCCGTGTGCAGGGATGATGTGCTGGGGATTTAACAGATGGATGAACTCGTAATGGTCTTCGCGGTACGCGTGACCGCTGACGTGGAGATCCTCAAAGATGCGCGATCCGGCCATTTTAAGATGCTGCTCGATCTTGTAACGTTGCCCAAAATTCATCGGGTTCGGGATTACATTTGCCGAGAAGAGAATCTTGTCACCTTTGGTCAGCTGGTAGGGTGTATCACCAAGTGCAACACGGGTAAGGATTGACCCGGGTTCACCCTGGTGTCCGGTGACAATCGGCACAAACTTGTCTTTTCCCGCCTTCATCATACGACGCATCGTCCGGTCGACAGTCCGGCGGTTCCCGAATACACTGGTTGTTTCAGGGAACGAGACGAGTTTCATCTGTTCGGCTGTTACGGAGTATTTCTCCATAGACCGGCCAAGCAGCACCGGCTTTCTCCCAATCTCATGTGCACATTCTGCAATGGTCTTCACGCGGGCGATATGTGATGAGAATGTGGATACGAGAATCGCATTTTTGTCATCCTCGAAACTGGTGATAGTGTCCCGAACGAGATCCTTTGCGATCCGTTCGCTGGGACACCTCCCTGTCCGATCGATATAAGTACACTCCACAATCAGGGCAAGTACTCCTTCCTTTCCGATCTGCTGGAGCCGGGCAAAATCAGGAGGTTCACCTATTACAGGAGTCCGGTCAAGCTTAAAGTCGCAGGCATATACGATTGCACCTTGCGGGGTATGGAGTACGGGTGTAACCGTATCGATAATAGAGTGCTGCGTGCGGACGAATTCCAGGACAAGATTCTGGGAAAGGGTGTATCGCTGCCCGGACCTGAGCGCAAAGAGCTTGTTGTTGACGCCAAACTTCTGTTCTCCTGATATCTGTTGCCGGATTAATTCAGTTGCATACGGGGTGGCAATGATGGGAGCGTTGTACCGGTGAGCAAGCTTCGGGATCGCTCCTATATGGTCAAGGTGCCCGTGAGAGCAGACAATCGCCTTTACGGTCCCCTCGACCGAATTCATCATCGTATCATCTGGTATCGCCTTGATCTTGATCAAATCAAGGGAATGCATATTTTCAATCTCCGCGTCCTCGTGGATCATTACCTGATCCAAGCGGAGTCCCATATCAAATATGACAATTTCCTTTCCGCAGCGGACAGCGGTCATATTCCGCCCGACCTCGTCATATCCGCCCACTGCAATAATTTCAATATCCATGTGGTATCTCCTGTTTTTTGTTAAAGTATTTTGTTTAATATTTGCCAGTTTTTCATTTCAACGCTGTATGCGTGCCTGATTGTCTTTTTCTATCATTTGCCGTGTGCTGCCCATGATATACATTCGTGTCTTTTTAAGATCAGCGATATTTGCTGAACCAGTAAGGAACATCGCTGCGATCAGTTCCTGATGGATCACATCAATTGTATGAACCAGCGCGTCATCGCTTTCCATCGCTGGTTTTAAGAGAGGAAGTGCCATGCCACAGAGATTTGCGCCGAAAGCAAGACACTTTGCCATATCAAGCCCGGTCCTGACACCTCCAGATGCGATTACCGGGCCGCCCGATTCAAGTACCTCTGCCAGACTTACGACCGTGGGAATCCCCCAGTCAATAAAACTCTTGCCGAGAGATTTCAGCTGTTGGTCTCGTTTATTCCTGCTTTTATCCGCACGAACACTCTCAACGGCTGCCCAGGAGGTTCCGCCCCATCCCCCGATATCAATTGCACTGACACCGGCACCCCAGCACTGTCTCGCTGTCGCAGCGGAAATACCGCAGCCTGTCTCTTTTACGATGACAGGAGTTCGGAACTCACGGCAGAGTTCTTCAATGGCAGCAAGACAACCCAAAGTATTATGATCTCCCTCAGGCTGGATGGCCTCCTGCAGAAAATTAAGGTGGATAGCAATCGCATTTGCACTTATCATCTCAATTGCCCGCTCCGCCCACTCAATCCCGTGGTCACGCAACTGAACCGCACCAAGATTTGCTACCAGGTACGTATGTGGTGCCTCGTCGCGGACTGCAGAGAACGTATCTTCAAGTAAAGGATTCTCAAGTGCAGCTCGTTGTGAGCCGACACCCATCCCAATCCCAAAGCGTTCTGCTGCACGGGCAAGGCGTACATTCACTTCTTTTGTTTCAGGGTGACCCCCTGTCATTGCCGAGATAAAGAGGGGGGAAGAGAACCTGTGGTTTAAAAAACCGGTGGTAAGGTCGATAGTACCCATGTCACATTCAGGCAGCGCATTATGCACAAACCTGATATCCCCAAACCCGGTATCGCCGCTCTCGACAGCCTTTTCTGTACAAATCCTCAGGTGGTCAAGCTTGCGCGACGACGTAAACCTCGTTTTATCTCCCATAAAAATTATCTCCCCTTTACTTTTGTCCCGCCATGGTCGACTCCTGCAAGAAAGTCACCAATCCGAAGGACATGGAATATGTCTGACCCGATACCCGCATCTGCAAGACCGAGCAGTTCGTCAATCTTCCCTCTCATTCCACCGGTGACATCGGTATGCATCGAGTTGCCGATCTGGAGATATGGTACCATTTTTTGTGAAATTTCCGGTACCACGCGCCCTCCATCCAGCACTCCCGGTACATCGGTGGCGAGCCCCACGCGATCGATTTTCAGCGCAACTGCAAGATACCGCACAAGCTGGTCGCCCGATACGATACATGCTCCCCGGGAAAGGTCCATCACCACGTCACCGTGGATCACAGGAACCATGCCGAGCAGTAGCATCTTTTCCAGATGCCGGTATTCAAATGCAATGAGCCTGCCATTATCCGCCACCGCTGCATGGAGAGGGTGAACACCCACTGCCGGTACCCCTTTTTCACGGAAGGCTTCAACAACTGCACCATTTAACCTGCTCACCGCCCGATGGGTAATATAGACGCCTTCCGTCTGGCCGGCAACGGCACCATTATCCAGCCGGTATAGTTTTGCTTCCGGGTGTCCGCACGAACCAGCCCCGTGAATGATAACCAGTCCTTTTCCGGTAATGGCCCGGGTAATTGATGACGCAACAAATGAAAGCTGCTCATAATTAATAGCACAATCGGTTTTCTTGTCAGTAATCACGCTGCCGCCAAACTTTAAGAGGATGCGTTCAGACATTTTTTTCCATCCTTGCACCTTCGGTATCGATGCTGGTTATGATCGCACGGGCTTCGCACGCCTCAATCGCTGCAGCGATCCGGTACTTCCACTGCTTTGGGCAGAGGGCGACCATGCACCCCCCTCCACCAGCACCTGTTATCTTGGCTCCGAATGCTCCCGCTTCACGGGAGGCAAGTACAATCTTTGACAGTTGCGGATGACCTACCCCCAGTGCTTCGAGAAGTGCATGGTTCATGTTCATATACCGTCCCAGTTCCTTTGGGTTGTTGAGATGGTGGATGGCACTCATACTCACGCCTTCTATGGCATCGAGTATCGGGTTTACGATTTCGGGATGTTTCTTTTTTTGTTCCCCTACAAGCTCCACCATCTTTGCAGTGCTGTGCGAGACAAGCGAATCCCCTATGACAAGGTGCATATGCTGGGGGGGAAGCCGCCGGCGGGAGCCACCGCTGATAAGTACAATTCCGCCATACATGGAGACTGTTGTATCCGTGGGGCTCGCCCGCCCTTTCTGCACCTTTTTTTCAATCTCAAACGCCATATCAGCGATATCTTCCCGGGATTTATGAAGCGAAAACTCGTCGTTGATCGCGGAGAGTGTTGCAACGGTGACTGCTGCAGATGAACCCAGCCCTGATGAACTCGGGATCTGAGAATTAATATAAACACTGCCCATGACACCCATCGCCTCGAAACAACCGTCAATATAGGGAGATTTTGCACGCTGGGGGCGTTTTGCATTTCTTACAGTGACAAATACACGGGGTTTTATTGCCATCGCTATGCCGGGCTTCCCGTATACCACCGCATGTTCACCGAACAAAAATACCTTGCCCGGCGCACTCCACGTTGCCAACCTACATCACCGCAATGGCTGCATATCCCACGACCTCGCGACGGTCTCCTGTCACCTCACCACTTGTCGCATACTGTATCAGCCGCGCCTTCTTTGCCCCAAGATTTTTACATGCTGTTACCATTGTAGCAATCGGCCCATAACCACAGGCCGAAACATTCCGTGCCTCAATTCGATGGTAAAACTCCGGTACATTGAACATGGTCAGCGATTCGATTGCATAGAGATCATCTTTCTTTGCCTTTTCTTCAGCTACATAATGAGAGAAATCGCTGGACGCTACAATCCGGACATCACGATTCGTCCGTTTGATCGCGGTTCCTATCTTTTCTGCCAGTCGCATCGCACTTGGATAGTCCTGCTGCCCCATCATAACCGGTGCAATCCGTGCACGGGGGAACCGGTACTTGATGAATGGCATCTGCACTTCAAGCGAATGCTCGTCGCGATGAGAAAATTCATCCGTTTCAATATCAAGCAGTTCAACAAACTCCACATCCGTATCAACTACACCGAGGGGTGTTTCCCACGGAACCTTTGAGACACAGTTGATGTAACCACGGTGAGATGGGCCAATAACGACAAAAGTACCTGAAAAATCAGGTGAGATCGTGGAAAATGCCTGTGCAGCAATCGCCCCGGAATAGATGTATCCTGCATGAGGAGAAACAATACCCAGGGAGTTCCCTGCCCCGCTGCTTACGGAGAAGTACTTCTCCAGGAGCTGCTCAAGGTGGGAAGGATCCCTTGGATAAAACATGCCAGCCACTGCGCATGAACGCATCGTCATCGGATCAACCCTCTGGTAGTTATAATATATCTAACGATCGGTCATCCGGAAAGGAAACCGGCCGTGTCAGATTTCAATTTCGAAGTCCTCTGGGGTCAGAGCGGTTGAGATCCCACGAAGACGGAGCATCTCACGGGTGAGCAGGAAATAAATCATTGACAACGCTTTGCGACCCTTGTTATTGGTAGGTATTACCAGATCCACGTACTTGGTGATGTTATTGGTATCACAAAGTGCAACAACGGGTATACCGCACTGGACTGCTTCATTGATTACCTGCGCATCACCAATAGGGTCGGTGACAACAACAACCTGTGGCTCAATATAGCCGTCAAGGACCGGGTTGGTGAGCATCCCCGGGATAAACCGGCCGGTTGCCGCCATTGCCCCGATAGTATCAGAGAATTTCTTGGCCGGGAACTGTCCGTACTGCCTTGAGGTGACAACGAGGATGTTGGGAGCCTCGTACTGGTTTAAAAATTTCGCTGCGGTTTTGATCCGTGAATCAGTTTCCCGGATATCAAGGATATAAAGTCCATCACCGCGGACACGGTAGATGAATTTCTTCATGTCCTCGCTCTTCTGTTGTGTACCGATATGGACACCGGCTGCAAGGTACTCCTCGACAGGGATAAGCGGTTCTTTTAATTCAATTTCCATCTCATTTACAATGGTCATAATTGTTCCTCAATACGTATCAGTTCATTCAGTTTTGCAATGCGTTCTCCTCCAACAACACCGCATTTTAAGAAAACGCAGGAGAATGCAGTTGCGAGGTGTGCGATTGTTGTATCAGTTGTCTCACCGGATCTGTGACTCATCACGGTATCCAGGCCATGGGTGTGTGCTAGACGCACCGCTTCAAAGGTGTCAGTCAGTGTACCGACCTGGTTTGGTTTAATGAGCACGCAGTTTGCGGCGTCCATCTCGATGCCATGCATGATGCGGTCAACATGGGTTACAAAGATATCGTCCCCACAGATAAGGCAACGATCCCCTATCTGGCTGTTGAGCTCCGCAAACGCGTCATAATCATCTTCATGAAGGGGGTCTTCAACGTATACAAGGCCATACCTGTCAACGAGCTCAGCAATATATGCAATTTGCTCTTCAGTTGTGCGTACCCTGTCGCGGTATTTGTACACTTCAGAATTCCACATCTGGCTTGCTGCAACATCTATTCCCATATCAACCGAGACATTCATCTCATCAGCAACAATTCCGGTCGCCTCGGCAATGAGCTCAAATGCAAGGGCATCATCAATCTGCGGTGCCCATGCACCCTCATCACCCTTGCCGCAGGATTTACCCTGTTTTGCCAGGAGTTCCTTTACGTGACGGTGCACAGCAGCATTTGCCAGAACTGCCTCCTCCGCATCAGTGGCATCTCCGGGCACGACAAGGAATTCCTGGATCTCAGTCGAATTTGCAGCATGCGCTCCACCACCGATTATATTTCCCAGCGGTAGTGGCATCTCATCTGCAAAGGCTCCACCAAGATACCGGAAAAGTGCAACTCCCATCGATGAGGCGGCAGCTTTTGCGTTTGCCAGTGAGAGAGCTACTGCGATGTTGGCGCCAATTTCGGCAAAGTCTGCCGTACCGTCAATATCACGGAGCTGCTCATCAAACCCCTGCTGGTCACAGGCATCCATCCCGATGAGTACCGGGATAACGTTCTGGATTGCATACTCAACGGCCTCTTTTGACGGTTTGACTTTTGCTTCCAGTGATCCAGTACTGGCACCGCTGGGCGCTGCAGACCTGCCAAACCCGTTTTGGGTGTGGATGTCAGCTTCGACGGTTGTGTTGCCCCGGCTGTCCAGGATCGTTCGCACCTCGATTACCTCAATAGTCGTCATCGTATCCTCTACTTCCTCTTTACTGTAATGGGGATGGTGTTGTTGTTGTATTCCTCAATCGCGATCTCAAGCGGATCGATGCGTGTCGTGGTGATAAGTAAGGGAGCACCCATTGATATCTGCAGAGCCCTTGCTCCAATAATCCTCGCCCGTTCATACCGGGTGTATGTCTGCGTCTGCATTCTTCGTCCTCAAAATGATAATTTTTTAATCTGAATATGGGGTCGCTGAGATTCGAACTCAGGTCACTGCGTCCCGAACGCAATAGGATGGTCCAGGCTACCCTACGA
>JAJRBZ010000007.1 GCA_028679185.1 Methanoregula sp.
CGACATGACTCCGGGCCAGGCCGCAGATCTCCTATCTGTCCTGCCCTCTTCAGATGCCCATGTTATACTTGAAGCGCTGAACAAGGAAAATGCAAAAAAAATCCAGTCGATTATTGGCAAACAGGAAGAGAAGGTTATCCACTACTCCACGCAGAAGATCCTGAAATTCTCACCGGATACAACCGTCGAGTATGTGCAGAACGATTACCAGCGTCATGCCCGTGGCAAAGACGTGATTATGTATATCTATGTCGTCGACGCACAGGACACCCTTCTCGGTGTTATCGATTTAAAGGAACTGCTACAGGCCGATGACCGGGCACTGTTGAAAGATATCATGGTCGAAAACGTGATCAGCCTGAACACGGAAAACACCCTTAAAGAGGCATCGCAGAGTTTTGCCCGCTATGATTTCCGTGCACTTCCAGTAACCGATGAAAAGAACCGGATTGTCGGCGTCATTCCATACCGGGATGTGATGAACCTTACCCACCACTTTTTGGAATGATGGTGTCAGTGAACCACGGACGAAATTTCTCGCAGGAAAAATACATAATCCTTTTTGAACGGATCTCAGGCCTTTTGTTATGAGCTTGGTGCGATGAAATAACTGTTTTAGGAAATTCTCTGAGTGCCGTCATGATCGGTAGGGTGACGGTAAAACCATTTTTTAACAATCTCAACAACGACGATATACCCGGCCACAAGCACCCCTATAAACAGGAAATACGGGAGCGTTACGGGGACAAAACCAAAGAGACCACCTGCGGGTGTGAAGGTGATTACGATTCCGGCCAGTACAACGAATATACTACTGATGATAAGGAGCCAGCTTGGATGACTTTTATAGAAAGGTACCTTAGTGGTTCTGATGGCAAAAATTATGAATGTCTGAGTGCAGAGCGATTCGAGAAACCATACCGTCCGGAATATCTCCATGGGTGCATGAAATACCACAAGTAGACTGATAAAAGTGAGGATATCAAACAGGGAACTGACCGGTCCGAATACGAACAGAAATTTTTTGATGAATCCGATATCCCATCGTTTTGGTGCCAGTACATACTCCTCATCAACCGCATCCGTAGGAATTGTGGACTGGGAACCGTCGTACAGGAGGTTGTTAAGCAGTATCTGGACAGGGAGAAGGGGGAGGAAAGGCAGAATGAGTGATGCGGCCGCGACACTGATCATGTTACCAAAATTCGAGCTTGTCCCCATCATGATGTACTTCATCGTGTTTCCAAACGTTTTCCTTCCTTCAAGGATGCCGTCCCGGAGTACGCGGAGATCTTTTTTTAACAGGACGATGTCGGCAGATTCCTTTGCAATATCGACCGCGTTATCTACCGTGATCCCGATATCTGCAGCCCGGATAGAGGGTGCATCGTTGATCCCGTCCCCAAGAAATCCGACCACGTGATTATTCTTCATCAGTGCCCTGATGATCCGTTCTTTCTGTGGCGGGGATACCCGGGTGAATATGTTTGCATGCTCGACTGCGCTGGCGAGGGTGTCGCTGTCCATCCGGGCGATCTCGCATCCCTCAATCATCCCGGTGATCGGGAACTCGAGTGCGGCACATACATGACGGGTGACGAGTTCATTATCACCGGTGATGATCTTCACTTCAATGCCCGCGTCATGGAGCATGCGCACTGATTCGTGTGCAGTCTCCTTGGGTGGATCGATAAATGCAACAAAGCCATGTAAAGTAAGGTCGGTTTCATCATCCGGCGTATAGACGGATTTTTCATTCGTTACCTCTTTTGAAGCGACACCCAGGATCCTGAACCCTTCCCTGCTGAGCGTTTCGTATAAACCGGCAGCCTGTGTATGCAACTCCGTGGTAAAAGGTTCTGACATGTCCCCCCGGGAAACACGGGTACATAATTTCAGGACCTCTTCGGGCGCCCCCTTGGTGATCAGAATACGATCCTGGTTTTTTGCAACAACGATCGATATCCTTTTGCGAATAAAATCAAACGGGATTTCGTCGATCTTCTGGTACTGCCCAATTGACACTCCGCTCTTAATGAGAATCGCCTTATCGAGGGGACTTTTCAGTCCGGTCTGGTGGAAACTGTTCAGGTAGGAATACAACAGCACCTGTTCACTGGTATTCCTCTCTGCATCCACATGATATACCAGCGTAATCCGGTTCTCGGTCAGTGTCCCGGTCTTGTCGGTGCAGAGCACATCCATACTCCCGAAGTTCTGGATTGAGGCCAGGTGCTTGACGATTACACCTTTCTCTGACATCGCAAGCGCACCCTTTGACAGATTGACTGTCAGGATCATAGGGAGCAACTCGGGCGTCAGGCCGACTGCAAGTGCGACAGCAAACAGGAGAGAATCAAGGACACCATGCTTAAACAGGGCATTGGTGAAAAAAACGAATAGTACAAGGAGAAAGATAATTTGTGTGATAAGAGTGGAAAACTGCCTCAGCCCTCGTTCAAATTCCGTCTCCGGTGGCCGGGCGGTCAGCCGTTCTGCAATCTTCCCGTATTCTGTCGACATCCCGGTTTTGATCACTACTGCGGTCGCACTGCCAGAGACTACCGGTGAGCTCATGAATAAGTATTGTCCCCATTGCCGGGGATCTTGTTCCTCACCCGCCCGAATTTTTGCTGTTTTTTCCACCGGGAACGATTCTCCCGTGAGTGCCGACTGGTCTACAAAGAAATCCCGTGCAAGAAGGACGCGGGCATCCGCAGGCACAATATCACCTGCGGTCAGGGTAATGATGTCCCCGGGCACCAGCTCCGACAATGGCACGTCCTGCCGGGCTCCGTCTCTGATAACCGTGGCCATGGTGGAAATTTTTTCCTTTAAGAGCTCGACTGCCCGTTCTGCCCGGTATTCCTGGAAAAAGTCAATGAACACGCTCAGGAACACAATAATGATGATGATCAACGCATCGACAAATTCTGCAAGAAAGACTGAGAGGACCGATGCAAGGAGAAGGATAATAATTAGCGGATTTTTGAACTGACCGGCAAAATGGCGAAAGGCTGCCAGTTTTTTCTGCCGCACCACCTCATTGCGGCCATAGGATATCCTTCGAGATTCAACTTCCTTTGAAGAGAGACCCTGCAGTGATGTGTGCAGTGTTTCCATAAGCTGATCGACAGGAATGAATGTGAACTCTTCTTCCGCCATGATGATGCGGCCTGTAATCCATTATCGGCAGGGACTATAAAGAAGGTTATGCAAGGCAGGCCCTGGAGGTGCTGTATCGTGTTCTCTGCCGTTCGTCAGCCGATAGCAGGTCAGGGGCAGGAATGCCCGTGAAAAGCTGCGGTTTCTCTGTAGGATTTTATGGATTGGGTCATAGGATTACGTGAGTAGTTGGTTATTTTCTGTGAGCAGGATCGGGGCCTCAGATGGCGCACCGGGTACGCAGTTCATTTTCAAACATCTTCATTCCCGATACTAATAAATAGCGTGGCGTTGGAGGGATATCCGGTGAGACCCCGATATGCCGACATTCCTGTTAATTTCCCGGCATGCTCCGGAAAGCTGCTGGATGTTTAATGAAAAAACACGACAGATACATCTGAACCTGCTTAATAAGCTGGAATCGTTGATGAAGAAGTACAATGTTACCATGCTGGGCGCCTGGTTCGTTCTTCCTGAACATACCTTGTACGAAGTGTTTGATGCTCCCAGTCTCGAAGCCTTCCAGAAGATGGCAATGGAGCCCGAGATCGTTCAATGGTCTGCGTTCAACACCATGGAGATAAAAATGGCAGCTACCGTAAACGATGTGATGGGGTTGCTGACACATCCAGTAAAACACATGTAGGTCTGGAAAAAATATCATACGCCGGATACGTCATCTGGAGGGGAAAAATATCTATTATGGCGGTTGATATACCGACCATAACTACCATGATAGTGAATACCGCCGCCTCCCCGGTCAATAATTCCCCAGTTAACCTTGTATTATCTCCGTTCTGCTATTACCGATGCATTCCGGAACCTGCTGCCTTCTACCCGGAAACCGGCCCGTGACAGCTCCTCCTTTGCAAGCCGAAACCGGGACCGGAACATCAAAAAAATGTGCAGCGGGGTTTTTTATTACAATTCTTTATGGGAATTTCCAGAGCTTACCCGGAAAAACCGGAGATCGATGCTACAATCTTCAGCAGCGTGGGCATATTGGTTACACCAATGTAAACCCCCGCGACAAGAAGCGCGAAATCCTCGGGTAGAGCAAAGCCGATAATATAGTAGTGGTATTTGTCCAGGATGGCACTGATAATCTCCGGGGATAGCGGTTTTTCTGCGTCCGGCAACAATGTCATTTTTTTCACTTCGTTCCATGCAAGTGGTGTTCTCTTCCAGAACCTGAATCCTTCTTTAAGCCCATAGCCAAAGGCATGCCATTCGACATCAGACAGACCCAGAAAAACCGGAGTGTTCTGGTCTTCCAGCATCGTCATTCATCCCCACAAATCCGGATCTCGAACTCCGGGCTGGTATACCCTCCATTCTCCGTGCTGAAGTCCCGTACCCTTCCCATCTGCGCAAACCTGCGCCGGCCTGTACGAATCCGGACGGTATGGATGCCCGGTGATCGTGGATACACAAGGCGACCGTCGCTATCATGCATCTCTTCGTAGGGAGGGATATCAAACCAGTCCGGCCAGAACCGGACACCCCGCGGGATATCGGTGCCCCGTCGCAGGTCCTGCAACCGCAGGGGGGAGAGATTATCGTAGATCACATCGATGATCAGGTTCTCATCGCTCGTGTTGCAATTCAGGTCCAGTATATAAAAGACAGGGTTGCGTCGTACTTCATCAGGGGAAAGTGGTGTTTTTGGCGTGAGAGGTTCAAATCCCCCGGATTTTCCCCGGAATATGCCGATCACCTCCGCGACCGGCCCTGATACAGGTTTATTTCCCATGAAAAATCCCCTTAAAACTTTCATGCTCGTTCCGGAGTTTCCTGAACTCCCTTACAATCTCATCATAAGTGCCGATCTTCTGGTAGATGGCAAACAGCAGGGGGGAAAGCGGGAGTATAACTCCTATGATAATCCCCGTAATTTCTGTGTCCATAGCGATCCTCCGCAATCTGGACGGGAGACCTTGAAAAGAGGGGAGTTTCGCTCCCCTCCCTCCAGGGGTCTCTCCCGTATGGTACAATCAGGCAAGAGCTGCGACGGTGTCAGCCCAGGTCTCGACACTTGTGCGGATGGCTTCATCCGAGTATGAGGTCAGGGTGACCCGGTCACGGCCGAAACTCACAAAGTAGAGCTCGCCGTTTGCATCGTGACACCTGAGGGTCGCAGAATATGCATCCCTGCCTGCATCCCGGACAGCGGTGCCGCCGTGAGCGGTCGTAAGGGCGGTATCAGCAAGGATCGCCGTAACGCCGGCAGAAAAGCCGGTGATGGTGCTGAACCTTTCGGTGCCGGTACCTACAATTTTTGCATTTCCGTCCTCGTAATTGAACCGGGCCGTATAGGATTCACGGGTCTTTTCCACGGGCGGGTGGCTTGTTCCTGCAGTCATATATGCTACGCATGCAAACGGGTTGTCGGTGATAACCGACTGGACAATAAGGTTGAACGCCGCTACGTCTGCCATCGGGCTCGCAAGAACGCGAACTGCATTCTTGGTCTGGGAGTTCTGTACGAAATCTGCCATGTTTGTGGTTCCTCCATTTTTGTTTTGTCGCCGGGGCCCCTTTGACACATGAGTATGGGTTGTTATGGGGGATGGGTCTGGCTGAATGAAATTTGGAGAAGGGAAAAGGAGTGATTTAATCCTGAATGACGATGAATAGAGACTCCTTTATGGCTGAAGCGTTTCTGCAAAAACGGGAAGCGGGATGCATGAAAAATCTGTTCCCTCCCGCAACGATATCTTATCCTTTCGGTGTCTTCCGGTATACCATGCCCTGGAAGATCGCAATCTTCTCCCCCGCATCGTCTGTGACTGTCACCGTATACGTGGCAATCCGGGGATTGAGCGAGAATTCTTCGGCTTCTGCATACAGGGTGCCGGCCGTGGCTGATTTTACAAAGGAGATGTGGGCGTTGATAGCCGCGGCCGGGACCCCGTGGGAGTTGGAGGCAAGGGCAAACGCGGTGTCGGCGAGCGTAAAGATTGCCCCGCCATGTACGGTCCCGTGACTGTTCTTGTGCCAGCCGGCAATCCGCATCCGGACCTTTGCCCTTCCTGCCGAGACTTCCATCAGCTCGATACCGGCTTCCTGTGCCCAGGCATCGTTTGCAAAGAACGAGTCTGATGCGTCCATGGGTAGTGTCATTAAGGTCAGGTTGGTGCGGTGCAACCAAGAATGTTGCGGGGTGCTCTCATACCAGTGTATTAAGGATACAAAAAACAGTAATTGAGGAATTTTTTTGGATTTCCCGGGATTTGCAATGGGTGTTTACCGGTATTCATTACACAGGCAAGACCAGGCACCCGCGCCCGGCTTTACCTGGGTGCTTCCCCTTTCCTGACCATGGGGCAGACATTGCAGCCCTCCATCTCACCAAAGCAGAACAAGAACCGCTCCTTTATATTCCGGGGGAGCTGGTCTTCGGGAATGGGGGAGAACCCGAAGGTCTTGTAAAACGAGATCAGGACGATGGTTGAATGAATGTAGATCGGCTCTGAACCGCACTGATTTATGAGTTCCTGCACGGCATTCCGGGCATACCCCTTCCCGCGGTACTGCTCGGGTACAAAGACGCAGTCCATCTCAATGCCGTCAGGGTGTTTCGTGTACCGGGCAGTTGCGACAAGATCCCCGTTTACAAATACCCCGAATATCCTCTCATGCACAGGATCTGCCTTCTGGCCCCGGTACTGCTCCCACACCTTCTCTGCCAGATAAAACTCATTGCGTTTCAGTTCGCGGGTCTCTATCGACATAATCATCTCCACTTGACTGGTACGATCCTGCCATGGAGTATTTTAAGTAGATTTCTATATGATCCTGTTTTTGCCGTATCCAGGGCAGGAACAGACTGATGGGGGTGTAACCGGGGGATAGGATTATATTGTGAGATAAGGGGATCCATTCAGATACTGCTTCCGGATTCGTATCACACGGCTTTGTTGGGGTTTTCTCCCCAACGGTAAAGCTCTTTTTTTATCTTAAGCCGGTCGACACCGCAGTCAAAACAGATACCATTATGGCAACAGATTGTCCTGCCACAGTCAGGGCACTGCCATTTCTCCTCTTCCTTTTTTGTGAACGCATCAATTCCGTGCTCTTTGATGAACGACAGGTTTTCGAGCATGCTCATATGGTACCGTTCCCGATAGCGTTTATCAATCGTTTTGAGCCGGTCACAGGGATAATCAGGACATTCGAAGCAGAAATTCACCTTTCCTTCAGTGAGAAGCCGGCACTGTTTTTTTAAAAACGCACACTGTTTGTTTCTCGGCCGGCACCCCCGGCAGTACGACATCCTGATACCCTGCTTTTTTATATCATGGGTGCTGGCAAGATACCCGCTGCAGATCCCGCAGTTCATCCCGCAGGGTGCAACAAGGTCCGGATTTTTATCCATACCAGTTCAGGTTCTCCATAATATTACAGGTTTTCTTCATGGGTACAGCCGGGAAGCAGGCAGGGCAGACTGAGGCAGAATGAGACAAAAAAGAGAATGAACAAGGAGACACAATTAAAAAATCAGGAGGGGGCAGACCCCGTGATTGCTCCCCAGTTATTCCGGACGGCATACAGGATGGCCCCAAATCCGAGGCTGAAGCTGATCACAAAGGTGAGGATATTGATGATCGGTATGATGTAGAGAATACAGAGCGCCAGAAATCCAAGGGTATAGAGTTGCCATTCCTTCCCGCTCCACTTCAGGTATCCGAAAAGGATCCGCCCCAGGCTCG
>JAJRBZ010000065.1 GCA_028679185.1 Methanoregula sp.
CCGGACGTTATCGCAGTATCAACAGCATGGTATGTTATCTTCGTCACGATTGGTTTTGTCATGTCCTCGTTTGCCGAAGGATTCAAGGCAGAAGAGAGAAAATACCGGGAGATCTTCGAGAACTCACAGGCAGGAATATTCACCTTTGATATCGTGACACAGCGTATCCAGGAAATGAACGGGAAATGCGCACAGTTGCTCGGATACGAACGTCACGAGCTTATCAATAAGGAACTCAGCCACATCCTCCTGCAATCTGTTGAAAAGGACATCTTTCTTTCCCGGATCCAGAAAAGTTCAGAAGTCGGGGATATTGAACTTCTGCTTCAGACACGGGAAGGCACGGTGCGCCAGTTCCTGGTTTCTGCTTCTCTTTCTCCGGGGAATACCGTAATCTGTTCTGCTATCGATATCACTGAACGAAAACTTGCAGAGCAGGTTATTAATAAAGCACGTGAGGATCTTGAGAGAAAAGTCAGAGAGCGATCCGAAGAGCTCATGCGTGCAAACGACGGACTAAAGGCAGAGATCCTCGAACGAAAACGGTTTGAAGCAACACTCCAGCTGGCGAACCGCAAGCTCAATACACTCTCTTCTATCACCCGTCACGATATTCTCAACCAGATCACGGCTATCGTTATGTATGTTTCTCTTGCAGAAGAAATGGTCAACGACCCGGTACTTCTTACGCATCTCAAAAAGATCGAGCAGAGCACACAGATGATCCAGAAACAGATACAGTTCGCCCGCGATTATCAGGATATTGGATTAAACGCTCCTCAGTGGCTGAATGTAAAAAATACTATCATGAACGCAATTGCCGGCCTTGATCTCGGGAGTGTCCGCGTGGAGAGTGATGTGGGTACCCTTGAGATATATGCAGACCTGTTGCTCGAGAAGGTGTTTTATAATATCGCGGATAATGCACTTCGCCATGGCAAGACAGTGACAAAAATCCGGTTCTCTGTACAGGAAACACAAGAGGGCCTGACAATTTTATGCCAGGACGATGGTGTCGGAGTCCCTGCCAGTGCAAAAGAGGGAATTTTCAGACGTGAATATTACCGGAATACCGGTTATGGTCTCTTTCTTGCAGCCGAAATCCTGAGCATCACAGATATTACCATCAGGGAAACCGGGGAACCGGAATCCGGGGCACGATTCGAAATACAAGTGCCAAAAGGCACATACCGGGTTATATAAAACCGCTGACAGCCTGTCATATTTTTTAGCCTGCTGTCAGATGTTCTTCTTTCTGCCGCTTGCATCCCGCATATAATGACCGAATTCACTTTTCAGGAGCATTTCCCCGGAGAAGACCGGACCGTCCCGGCATACACGGAGACCGGACGGATCTATGCAACACGACCCACAGATGCCCACACCACATTTCATGTACCGGTGCACCGAGAATTCGGTTTTATGTGCAATTCCTTTTTCTTCCACCCGGGTCAGTACCGCGCGCATCATCACTTCGGGACCACAGACTGATATACGGTCGTATGCACCGAGGTTAAGGTCATCCATGAGATCAGTCACATATCCGTGCATACCCAGGGACCCGTCATCAGTTGCAATCATTACATCGGTACACTCGTCCAACTGGTCTACAAACAAGAGCTCTTCTTCAGTACGGGCACCCAGAAGCAGAGTCATGACACAGTCTTCCCGGGCCAGCGGGAGGAGGGGGGCAGCACCGACGCCTCCGGCGATTGCAAGTATTTTATCTCCTTTGGTAAACCCGTTACCGAACGGACCGCGGATTCCCAGTTTGTCTCCGGCACCAAAGGTGAACAGGGCATTTGTTGCATCACCGGCTTTTTGTACAGTGATAGTCTTTTCGGATGATAGTGCCATGGGGATTTCATCAACCCCGGGAATCCAGACCATAACAAACTGACCGGGGGAAAATGCAAAAGACCGGTCGAATACGAATGTACGGATGAGCGGGGTCTCTTTTTTGACCCGCAGGATAGATACAGGTTCAGACAGCTGATCGCCCATGGGCACACCCTATGATCTCTTCCGGCGTAATTCCATCCTTACTGTACAGGTCAGCCTTTATTATCTCAAAGACTTTTATGTCATTATATGCGGCACTGCCAATCTCAACTGCACATGCCCCGGCCATCATCATCTCGATCACATTATCTGCAGTGGATACTCCCCCGCAACCGATAATGGGGATTTTACATTCCTCATAAAGTTCATATACGCAGCGGACTGCAATGGAAAACACTGCGCTCCCCGAAAGACCGCCGTACCGGTTCCCAAGGACCGGGCATCCCATCGCCGTTGATATACGCATGGCTTTCACAGTATTGATTGCGACGATTGCGCCAGCTCCCCCGCGTTCCGCCGCTTTTCCAATTGCAGTGATGTCTGTTACATTTGGGGTGAGTTTTACCCATGTCGGGATACCTGATCGGCTGACTGCCCGCGTACACGCTTCGACAATTGACGGGTCTGTCCCGATGGCTGAACCATAACCATCTGCATGGGGACAGGAAAGGTTCAGTTCAAAACCGGCAACCTTCCCTTCAAACCAGCTGGCGACCAGAGCAAACTCATCAGGATTTCCCCCGAAGATGCTGACAATCACCGGTTTTTTTGCAAGGGGTGCGATCTCATCCACAAATGCATTTGACGGGTTGGGGAGTCCCATGGCATTTAAAACTCCATTTTCAAGCACCACAACGCAGGGCCCTGCATGCCCGTCTTTCGGAAGAGGTCCAATCGACTTGGTCACTACTCCTCCGGCACCAAGGGAGAGAATCCGGGCAAGGGACGATCCCGTCGTCCCGAGGATCCCGGCAGCAAGAAGCAGGTGGTTATCGAGCGCTACTCCGCCGATGGTGACCGGACCGGGCCTGATCGATACCATTCATCAGGAATAGTCGTTATTTATTATAAAAAGGCATCTTTTTATGCCGGTTAATAAGTCCTCTTTATCAGGTGGTCACAGACGACTCAGTCGATAAAAGATGTTATGAGGTGATAGTCGTCAGTATGCGTACAGGTTTTTATTATACATTACCATCGCGATTTTTAAAGGAGAACCAGACTGGATAAAATTTTTTATTTCTCATATTTTTGAAAACTATTAAATTATGTTATTCGGAGATGTATTGAAAGAAGGATACTTTACGACCTCACTATGCATTTCTTCAGGCAGTAATCATTGTTGACGCGTTAACACAAAGGGGTAAAAAGAGTTCCTATTAATTTTATTTGTCAGGTATTCTCAAGAGGTTATTTGTTTATCTGCTTATTTGTTGATTATCGATAAATTGAATAACGCATTCGGAGAATCTCCGTCTTGTTTATATTGATATCCCGAATCTATAGCTGCTGCAATAAAAGCACCATTTTCGATAGAGTTATTACTCCATTCTTCAACTTCATGCTTGAGCCTGTAACTCGAGATCATTGTATTGATGGTCTTTCTCTCTTTGCAGAATTTTTGGATCCACTCTTTACAAATTCTTACTTGCTCCTCGGTAACCGGAGTAGTATTGTGTGCGTGTTTCTTCTTGTTTGGGAGCCCGATAGCAGTCAAACCCTCTGGTCTCATAATACCCCCAATATAGAGCATTCAGAATAAAAGTATTTTTAATTTGTTTTTTCTGAAATTTGGGCATGAATTGGAACAAAGGGTACTATGATGGTTCGACTGGATCTTTTGCGCGCTCATGACCCCGCATCGAATCTGACATCACCCCCAATGTTCCATAAAGAACAAAAATCATTGACTTTTGTGTAGAATACGACCAATTCGAGACACTGGAAAAAACTCCGTAAACACTGTCTTTGCAGAACCTGAATATCCACTCATTTCTCAGCTCACCAGCAATCAGGGTAATCAGAGATCAACTCATATAACGGGATAATCAAAGCAGCCCTTCTTTTGACGTCATTTTTTGGGATTATATCGATGTAAGGATATTATTTTCTTTGATAATAGTTGGTGGAGAGACCCTGCGGATTGTCAGGGGCGTACCTGACGGAGGCTTGACGATGATCATGATAAACTGATGGGGAACGAGCGGGGCCCTGGGGTTGATACGGATGACGAAGCGCTCTTCGTATTCGAGCCGGTTGTTGGGGCTGCCAACCTCGTTCTGCACTTCCAGAATTCCCCAGTGACCCGGTGGGGGATCGCCACGGAAACCTTCGACAGGTATCAGGCTCTCAGTCCGGACAGCATCGGCATAAACAATAGAGATGTTTGCCATGTTTACCTGTTTCTCTTTTGGAACAAGCCCGACCGTAAAAGTGATGGTATCGATTGTGCCACCGGGTATGCCATTCCCGGTTACGTTGCCGATAACCATCATCACCTGGCCAGGTTGAATAGCATCCGCTTCAGGCAATGACAGGCCGGGGTTTTCTTCATCAGTGCAGCCTGCTACAAGAACCGCTGCGATGATGATTCCCATCAAAAGAAGTGACAGCCACTTCACAATCAGAATCTCCTGTCAATATATTGCTGATAATGTGGAAAAGGGCACTTATAATAATACTTGCATTGCAGGGATTGGATTTGACCTTTTCATTCAAGAAATTCCAGTTCGCCAATTGCATGACGTAAGCCATCGCACACCCTGAAGTGTTTTGTGTAGTTCATGCGAAACAGGTTTGTGATAACACGGAATGCGTTGCGGAACGCCTTGGAACTGATGACAAAAGAGATGGAGGCAGGGGTAAGGAGGGGGTGAAACGGGGATGAGGAGACTTATACCGACTTCTCCCACCCCTGACCCATATCGATGATAGGCCGGACTTCAGTGACCAAGAAGCTTACCGTGGCATAGATCATCTTTGCCGCCTCTTCCCCGGCGACCTTTGCCATCTGGGCCTTGAAGGTTTCGAGTACCGGCCCGGATATCGCGATGTTCTGTGCCTTCAGATAGACTCGGATTCCCTTCCAGTCCATGATGGATGCTCCCGGTTCCATGATCAGGTACACAGCGTGGGGGTTCTGCTGGAGATTGGCCAGCGTGCGGTTCTTCCCAAGTCCCATGACCACTGTCCTGTCGTCTGTCATGCGGGGAGAACCGAAAATACCGGAATCGACGTTTCCCGCTTTGTCGGCGGTGCTGAGCGATCCGATCCTCGGTGATTTATTGAAGTATTCCATGAGTTTTGATGGCATGTAGTAACACCCTGTTTTGTGTTGGGTTCGGTGGGAGGGAAGTTAAAGGTTGTGGGTAGAACTTGAGGGTGGTTCCAGGTAGAAAACCATAGAATCGTGCGAAGGATTGCAATTAAGAATTTTTTTTAAAGGTTACAGTTATGGTTCCTGTGGAGTGGTACATTTGGTGCACTATCAGTCTGCCTCAGTATTTTCCTTAGAATTAGCATTAGTTCCATTTAATTCAATAATATCCCTCAATTGCAATATTTGCCCGGTGATTCATTGCTCAACCGGGACTCGTTTCATACCCTGAATTCTTGTTTCTGACGCAAAATTGTCTTATTAACGTATCCATATAATGGTCAAACTTCACTGACAGGATAGTCCACGATCGGGGTGGTTTGCATCGGCGAATCCGTTCTTTTCATTTTAAAATGAAATAAAGAATTTGTTCCGCCTTTCGGCGTCTTTTCCAGAGATTCTGGTTTGAATTCC
>JAJRBZ010000066.1 GCA_028679185.1 Methanoregula sp.
CGCGCTCCAGTCCGCAAGGTGTGTCTGACACCCGGCATGCTCCACGACGAATGATGCAGTGACCGTGCCGATTTTACAGCAGGTGAGCGGCGGAAACCCCCTCACGAATGCGGTAAGGAACCCGGCCCGGTAAGCGTCGCCGGCCCCGGTGGGATCAACAAGGCTGACGGGGACAACCGGTATGAAGTGTTCCGCGCCCTGTGAATAGAGTGTGCTCCCGTCACCGCTCAGGGTAAATACTGCAGTTCCCACCTGACGGACAAGGGTATCTCTGGACACACCAAGTGTTTCGCACATCTGTTGCACCTCATGCTGGTTGGCAAACAGGATATCGGTATTGGCAAGGATCGTCCCGAGTTGTTCTCTGGTGTACCAGAAGACGTCCTGCCCGGGATCAAACGACGCAAACTCACTTCTCTCAGCCACCCGGCAGTTGAACTCCGGATCCGCAGTCGCCATATGAACAAACGGGAGATGGGGAGCCTCGGAAGTGGCAAATGCCTTTGATGCGCCCCATTCAAAGAACGTCATCTGGTCACCTGCATCGTCCGTGAACATGAACGCTGTCGGTGTATTCGCGTCCGGTACCAAAAAGAACTGTTGATGGATGCCGATCTTTTTCATCCAGAGGTCGTACTCGCTGCCGGCAAAATCGCTGCCTGTACAGGAGATGAGGGTCACCTCCCCACCCAGAACAGCAATGCCCGCAGCAATATTTGCAGCACCGCCGCCAAAGTAGATCTGCCGTTTTAAGATATGCGTCGAGCAGTTCCTTTCCGGAAGGTGAGGTACCCGGGAGATGTGGTCCGTGGCAGTATGCCCGACGACATGGATCATAGCGCCTGCACATCCAGCAGTTTCAATGGCACGTCCCGCAAGGCCTTTCCGACAACCGATTTAGCTATCCGCTCGGCATGCTCGGGGGATTCAGCACGGAAGACTTTCATCTCAAGGACAAGACCTACAAGGGCAGTGTCTGCAAAAACAATCGCGCTGGAAAGTGTCTCTTCACAATAGGGGCAGGTGATATACCCCGCTTCGACTTCCACATATTTTGCTGCAGGGTTGAGCCGCTTTCCTGCTTCACTGATCGCAATCCCGATCGCATCGTCAAGTGATTTGACATCCCGTACGATCCATGCCGACTCCAGCGTCACTACATAATCAGACATTGTTCTTGTCTCCTTACCAGATATCCCGGTGCACGTGTTCACCCGCAGCCATCCTTGAGGTGAGGACCGGTGGGGGATGCCCTCTGCCCACCGCGAGGAGTGAGATGGGACGGACATGCTGGGGCAGGTCAAGGATTTCGCGAACTTCCTCATCATCAAATGCCCCGGTCCAGCAGGAATGCAGTTTTTTTGCATGAGCTGCAAGCATCATATACGTGCAGGCGATCACGGCATCTTCCAGTCCATAGAGGATGCCACGCTCTCCGTAGCGTGACATTGACCGCACATAGTTCGCACATACAACAAAGATGGCGGCCGCCTGCTCCACGTGCGCCTGATCGAGCGCTGCCTCACAAAGAGCAGCTTTGACTTCATCATCGGTAACTACAACCACATCCCACGACTCGAGGTTGCCGGCACTCGGTGCGGTACCTGCACATGTAAGGATGTATTCAATATCATCTTCCTGAAGCGGGACACTGTCGTAGCTGCGAACCGATGAGCGGGTTTTAAGAAAATCAAGGAAGTCAGATGAGTCCATTTTTCTCAAGCACCTGCCACGCTTCCTGCGCAGGGGTCGTGGACGCACTGATCGCCATGGCGATCTTTCCGGATGCCTGTTCGGGCTGGTCACTCTCGGTCAGGGAGATCGCCTCGTTAAGAAAATCGATCGCCTTTTTGAATTCAGCCTGCCCGGTACTCCGGGAGGCAAACAGGAGCTCATTTCTCACCGATTCCATCAGCAACAGGAGCATACGCTTTCCCCCGGCGCGCTCATTGTCTGAAAAACCTGTTAATGCAAGGCATAACTGGGAGGATATGATCAGCTCGGACTTTGCCCGTTCACCAAACTGGTAGCTCTTGACTGCAGTTGCAGGATCCATACTTACCATAGCAGTTGCCAATAAAAGAAAATTAGCATTAGGATTGAAAAACGGGAATGCAGATGCAGGAGAAAAAATTAAAAATTGGGGTCGGGTGAACCCCGTACTGATCACGGGAACAGATGAAACGAATTGGTTTATCGTGAGGATTTGGCTTTTGGCCCCAGTGCGGAGACCTTTGCCCTGCGCATGTGCCTGCGGATGAGTGGGCTTGCAGTAGACTCGTTCAGGCCTGATCCGCCCGATCTGTCGCCGCCGCGTCTTCCCCCGCGCTTGCCGCCCCGTCCCCCGCCATGGCCTTTTGCCTCTTCATCCATCGCGTTCACTTTCTTGATATTTACACCGGCTTTGAACCGCTGGTTCGGCCCTGGTGTTTTGAGACTGCCTTCACTTTTGGGGACGAGCCGTATCTGTCCCTTGACGCCTTTTACCTGTGCCCAGACCGTAGTACCTGTTTTACCCATAATGAAACTCCTTATCTAATTCTGCTGCCCCGCTCATAAATGTTCGCGCTCCGGATTATACGGGTTCAGGATCAGGCCTTTTTTTGTGCAAGTGCCCCATCGATCTCTTTTCTGAGCAGTTCGCTGACAACCTTTCCATCAACAGACCCCCTGACTTCCTTCATGACCACTCCCATCAGCGGGCCGAGTGCAGCCCTTCCTTTCTGTTCGACGAACTCTGACCGGTCAGCGACGATTCTGTGTA
>JAJRBZ010000067.1 GCA_028679185.1 Methanoregula sp.
AGAGGTAAATACACGCACGGTGATCGGTCCCGGGGCACGGCACCCTATGATTATAGAAACCCCCATTTTCGTTACCCATATGTCGTTCGGGGCACTTTCAAAGGAAATGAAAATTGCAATTGCCCGAGGCACGGCAGCCGTACAGACTGCCATGGGATCCGGGGAAGGGGGTATATTGCCGGAAGCCCGCCGGCAGGCTTACCGGTACATCCTTGAATATGTACCAAACCGTTACAGCATCACAGAAGAGAACCTCAAATCTGCAGATGCAATTGAGATCAAAATCGGACAGTCGGCCGAACCGGGTATGGGTGCCCGTCTCCCGGCAGAAAAGGTTACAGCAGAAATCGCAAAAATCCGTGGATATCCACAAGGTACCGACATCATCAGCCCTGCAGCATATGACGATATAAAAAACAAGGAAGACTTAAAAAAGAAGGTGCAGTGGCTGCGGGAAATGTCCGGGGGAAAACCAATCGGGGTCAAGATCGCAGCAGGAGACATTGAAGGAGACATGGCTGCAGTGGTCTATGCCGAACCCGACTTTATCACGATAGATGGCAGGCCGGGCGCAACCGGGGCAGCCCTGAAATATATTAAAGATTCAACGTCAATCCCTACTATTTTTGCATTATACCGTGCAAGAAGCTACCTTGACAGAAATAACAAAAAGGATGTATCCCTGGTGATAACCGGAGGCTTACGAGTTTCATCGGATTTTGCCAAAGCGCTTTGTCTGGGAGCAGATGCGATTGCGATCGGCACTGCCGCACTCATGGCTTGTGCCTGCCAGCAGTACCGGATCTGTAATACCGGGAACTGCCCTGTAGGAGTGACCACCCAGAAACCGGAACTGCGTAATCGATTGGATCCGGATATATCGGCAAAAAAACTTGAGCATTTCCTCAAAGTTTCAAATGAGGAGCTCAGGGATTTTGCACGGCTGACGGGTAACAGCGATGTCCATGCCCTGAGCATCAGGAATATCTGCACGACAAACTCGGAGATCTCTGACCATACTGACATCCCGCATGTCTGAAAAATCAGAATCAAACACTCTCGCCAAATACTTAAGGAGAAAATGTGATCAGAACCGTTTTGGATCTGTTTCCACATCGATAATGACTGGCACGCGATGCGACATTGCAGTGAGGAGTGCGGGTTTCAGCTCGTCAGGACGACTGACACGGATGCCAATACCTCCGCAAACTTCTGCGTACCGTGCAAAGTCCGGATTAAGAAGGTCTGTCGCAAAGTTTGGGTAATGTTCCATCATCTGCTCGACCTGGATCATGCCGAGCTGGTGGTTGTTCAGCACAACTACGACGATCGGCAGATTGTATTTCACAGCCGTTACGAAATCTGCCATTGCCATGGAAAATCCGCCGTCACCGGTAATGCAAAACACGGTGCGGCCGGGATACGCAATTTTGGCAGCAATTGCCCCTGGCAAGCCAAATCCCATGGATGCAAGGTAGCCTGACATCGCAAACCGCTGCTGTTTCATGCGGAAGTTCCTGCCAAACCACCACTGGTTTTCGCCGACATCCAGCGAGATTACTGCATCGGAGGGAATCACGTCAGAGAGCACCTTCATGATGAACGGTGGCCGGAGCGGTGTTGCACTGCTGTCCGCTTCATTATCCCGCTGCAGGTCCCATTCTTTTTTTATGGCGGCAAGCCGTTTTTGAATACCCCTTTCATCCTGTTCGGGGAGCAGGGAAATGAGTTTTGGAAGCACATGACTGCAGTTTCCCCAGAGGGAAATGGTCTGCCGGTTTTTCCCGAGTTTCAGCGGATCGATATCAACCTGTACGAAGGATTTTTCCATCGGGACATTGGTAAATTTTGAGAATCCCACCCCGAGAGTAATAATAAGGTCCGCCTCGTTTACCAGGTTCCGTGCGTGGGGGGAGCCGACATTTCCGAGGATGCCAACCACCCACGGATTATCTTCCGGAAGGACACCCTTTGCACGGAATGTGGTAAGGATGGGGGCCTTGATCTTCTCTGCAAGTGCAAGCACCTTCTGCCCGTCCGGGTAAGAACCCCAGCCGGCAAGAATAACCGGCTTTTTCGCGTTGTTAATCGTAACTGAAGCGGTTTTTATCAGTTCATCGGAGGGGAGGATATCGGGACCGCAGAGACAGGACTCACGGGTACAGAACCGTGTATCCAGCGGTTGTTTCTGGATATCATTGGGGACTGAGATCTGAGCAACGCCCCGCTCAATTTTTGCATACCTGAGAGCCCGGGTCAGCAACAGGATTGCCAGGTTTTTTTCATAAATAGTATTGTTATAGACCGTTACCGGGCGGAAGAATGCATCCTGGTCGATTTCCTGCACGCCGCCAGGGCCGGTATATTGTGCTTCTACCTGCCCGTTCAATGACAGGACAGATGCATGATCTTCCTTTGCATCGTAAAGACCGGTGGCAAGGTTGGTTGCTCCAGGGCCGGCTATTGTCAGGCAAGCTGCAATATTTCCGGTTAATTTATGATAAGCGGATGCAGCAAAAGCCGCATTCTCTTCATGTCGTACGACAAAATACCTTATCTCAGGATTTTTACGGATTGCTTCAACAAGACCCAGAGATGATGTCCCGGGAAGACCGAATACGATGTTTACGCCCCATGCAACGAGTTCTGCAACCATCACATCGGATACAGTCGTGACTGAGCCTGCATGAATATCATCTGCAGACATCTTTCTGAAAGCCTCTTTTCCTGCCCCGCAGACCGGACATGTCCACGTATCAGGGAGAGTTTCAAAAGGGGTTCCTTTGGCTATTCCAGCTTTGGGATCCCCGATTGTTTCATCAAAGATATACCCGCATACACTACATTTCCATTGCGCCATCCATTCCCTCCCGCGATCGATTAATAGTAGTTACCCTCTCCTACATGAATCTCATCATGGAAAGTCATTGCTCAGGTCATTATTGGGGCCATATCAATCGTGCAGGGATCGCGACGAAAATGCAGTAAAAGAATAAAAGGAAAAATTCGAATTCTCATACGTATCTTAGATTCATGGTCTTTAATCAGGTACCGTCAATATATGTATAGACCGGTGATATCCCGCCATGAGAAATGACGTGTCCACACAATTTGAAGATGAAATAAAGAGTTTCTGGATATTATCATTCCTGAATCTGGTATTTGCTGCGATAACAATGGCATATGGCGTCATGTTCATCGTTACCCGGCTCCAGGAAATGGCGCAGGCCGGCTTTCTGTCGGCATTGCCCGTTATCATCGTAATTGTCGGGTTTGCTGCAGCAGTACTGTGTATTAAATGGATAGTTTCAAGTGTCGAGATTTTCAGCAGTATCGAGGAACTTAAATCTGCGTATGATGCCAGGGAAGAGCAGATGACTCCGGAGGAAACTACCGGATTCATCATTCAGATGGTAAACCAGTACCGGACAAACAAGGCATTGATCCATACCATGATCCTTGTCTGTACGCTCGGCGGCTTCTGTTTCTTCGCATTGGGTATCATGAGCAGTATTGAATTTATTTCCCTTGGGTTAACATCCGGCACGGTCTCCCTCAATTATCTTCTGATCCCTTCTGCGCTCCTCTCGCTTGGTATCGCGATGGTAAGTCTTACCTGCTCATATTATTTCAGGAAGTATACTTCGGTCTGGGATATGCGTCTTTCAGAGATTTCCCGGTCGGAAAACATGCTTGAAAAAACCATGGAGCAGAACTCCCCATGAGCGAACGGCGATCCCGGTACGAGATTTACTGGGAAATCCTTGTGTTCTGCCAAACCCCCCGTGCTTTCACGGTCATCATTAACCGCTGTGATCTCAACTCGAAGACCGGGCAGGAATACATCGAATTCCTCAGCCGTAAAGGGTACCTTTCTATCGTCAAAGACGGTGAAAAAACGATGTATGCTGCAACCGGGCATGCGGCTGAGTATATTACACTCTTTAGCCGGCTATATCAGACGCTGTTTGATGAAATACCGGGATTTAAATTATAAACAGTTCGGCAAGGGGAATGAACCGGAATTTCAGGGATCTTCTTTTTGTAGTCACACTCCTGTATGGTGTTGTAATTTACCTTAATTGCAGGCGAATGAGTAATAACAAGCGATTTGTGACAATATTCTCATTATCATTGTACCTTCCCGACCTTTTTTATATATACCGGTTCATATCAAACTTTCTCGTCAGACCCTGCGCATTCATGTATCGAACCATGCCAAAGACCGGACACTCCCCCAACGGGCGCAGGGTTGCATTATTGAGAAAACGAACCCGTTCCGGATCGATGCGGGTGATCACAGGTAATTTCTCATCCCGCAGGGTTTATTGTTTTTTCTGCCGCCTTTTTATTTGAATCTGAATACGGATGAGTACCCCACTTTTAATCTTTAATTAAGGATGATGACCACGGTTGTAGGAGAAGGGAATGGGGAATATAGCAAAGAAATACCGTGAACGATCAAGCAGAATGTATGGATAAAAAGATTACCCGTTTTTCAGCGCTACAATATCCTTTACACCCACAAGTTTCCAGACCATCGATCGTTCTTCCCTGACAATCGCTTCCGGAGAGTCAGCAGGGGAATGACCGAATGCGCTGAGCACACGTGGGGAAAGGCCTTTATCTCTGATCATACTGACAAACTGTTCCCGCACCTTCTTTTTCTGTGATGGATCTTTCACCTCTACCAAAAAACCCTGAAGGCTTACAAACGTAAACACTGACAGGTCAGGAGCATATTCCTCAATCTCGACCGATACTTTTGGATTGCTTGTAAAATACTCGATCTTCCTGCCATATTTGGTTGAAAGGAAGTAGAGGTATTTTCCGTCGAATACATACATGAATGGGGCGATATAGGGATGCTCACACGCACCAAAAGCAATCCGTGAGACATACTGGTGTTTGATCAGGGAGTCGTACTCTGTTTTTCGCATCTTGGGGATTTTGACAGGATCCATGATATCAACCTGAGTCTTTTCCTATATCTGTCTTGCCCTGCAGGTAGAAACTTCGGGATACGGGATAATAGTACCGGAGCTTGTCCATGATTTCCCGGTCTGAACATCTGACAATTCACAATATACATACTCTGTGCAGGGGGCCAGCGTTCATATTCATGAGAACCAGGATTATACAAACTCATTGGAAAGCGACTGTCCCCGAGCTCGTGTAATGTAGCGATCTCAGTATGTTTTCTTTGAATACATGAACTACAGAATTGTCACAACAGAATGATGATAATGGAAATGTACATTCAGCCGCAGTTCCCTGCATCCTCCACAGGTTTAATTCCTGAACCGAAATGGTATTCATCATGGCAGGGGACAGCAGGCTCCAAAAACTGACTGGCAGTGCGTACCGGATCGGCCTTGGGGGCGAAGGAGTGCTCCGCACTGAAGGCCGGGAGCATGAAGCACTAATGGTGCTTCAGGAAGCTTATAAGGGTGGCATCCGTTACTTCGATTCTGCACCTGCATATGCCGGGAGTGAGCAGTATTACGGTTCCTTCTGGTCGCAGCACCCGGACTGGAAGGCTCTCACGTTCCAGACAAGCAAATCAGCACAGAGAAGTGCAGACATGGCATCGGATGACCTTGCAAGATCACTCTCCCATATGAGGCGTAACCATCTGGGGCTCTGGCAGATCCATGATATCCGGGACAGCAGCGATATCCGCATGCTGGAAAAACCTGGTGGCGCACTCCGGACCTTCTATCAGGCACGGGAGACGGGGACTGTAAA